>JAKAGN010000208.1 GCA_021815525.1 Deltaproteobacteria bacterium | reverse complement strand
TCCGATCTCCGACGCCTCGGGCGTCTTCGGCCCGGTTAGGGAGGGCCTGGTTACGGTGGGGGTCTGCCAGGTGAAGGTGGTGCGCACCTCGGTTTCGCCGGCCATCGGCTACTCGGGAAGCGAGTTCACCGTCACGGCCGCCACCGACCGGGCGGCCTCCGCGGCCTTCCTGTGGCTTGACGGGGAGCGTATCCCCATGACCGGAAGCGGCGCCGCCTTTCACGTTTCGCGCGCCATGTCGGGCGAGAGCCTGAAGACTTACAAGGTGACGGCCGTCGACCGCTACGGCGCGGAGAGCGCGCCGCTTTCCGGAAAGGTGATGTTCCTGAAGCCCCCGGGCGTCCCGGACGTGGCGGCTCTTTCGGTCCGGCCCCGCAGCGTGGCCCCGGGCGACGCATTCATCGTGGAGGCCCGGGCCTCGGAGCCTGCGGCCAGGATCACCTTGAAGATGGGCGACCGTACCGTGCTCATGGACGGCGGGCCCGTGAGCTTCACCTACAGGGGGACCTGGAACGAGCCCGGGAGCGTTTCCATCCTGGCCACCGCGGAGAACCAGTCGGGCGTGAAGGGCGCGCCCAGGCGGGAGACCCTGGCCGTGGTGAGGGCGGCTCCGGCCGCGCCCCCGGTTCCCCCCCCGCCCGCGGCCCCGCGCCCGGCGGCCGCCCCGGATACCTCGGGCCGCCCGGCCGCCATAGAAAAGGTGACGGCCCGGCCCGACACGGTGGGCGTGGACCAGCCGGTGCTTTTCACCGCCAAGGTGAGCGGGGCCATGTCCCGGGTGACGGTTTCCATCGAGGGGGTGGATCAACCCATGCACGCCGAGTCCGCCACCCTCTGGACCCTCACCAAGAGGTTCCAGACCTTCGGGCCCAAGACCTACACCATCTCGGGCCTGGGGAAGGACGGCACGCCCACCAACTCGGTGGACGGGGCCATCCTGGTGCGCGCGCCCGTCATCAAGATCGTGCAGTCGTTCCTCCAGCCGCCCACGATCCGGCCGGGGGGGGACCTCACCGTCATCGCCACCACGGACCGCGAGGCCGCGGGCGTGGAGGTGCGCCTCGGGGACGTGGTCCAGGCCATGGAGCCCATGGACAGCTCCCGTAAGAAGTGGCGCTATTCCACAACGGCGCCGGACCCCATCCCGCAGGGGTACAAGATCGTCGTGAAGGCCAGGAACGAGGAGGGGCGCTCCGGTCCGGCCATGATCTGGACCTTGAACGAATGATTCCTGGCGGGGGAATTCCTATCACCCTTCGCGTTTTTGGGCAGGTTGTCGAAGAGGCCGCGGTTTCATGAGCGAAAAGAAAACCATAGGCGAGTACAAGGTGCTCCAGTCCCTCGGGGAGGGCGGCTTCGGCCTGGTTTACAAGGCCCAGCCCGCCACCCCCGGAAGCCCTCCCGTGGCCATAAAGGTGCTGAACCGCGAAGCCCTGGAAAACGAGAAGGTGGTCAAGAAGTTCTTCCACGAGGCCATGATCCTGGCCCGCCTGGACCACCCCAACATAACGAAGCTCTTCGAGTTCTTCCCCGACCAGGACGCCTACGCCATCGTGATGGAGTACGTGGAGGGGATGACCTTGAAGGACATGATCGCGCGGCAGAAGGGGCCGCTGCCCCGCGAAAAGGCCCTGGACATCTGCCGGCAGGTCCTGGCCGCCTTCCAGTACGCCCACCGCAACGGCATCATCCACCGGGACATCAAGCCCGGCAACATCATGATCAACAGCAAGGGCGTGGTCAAGATCATGGATTTCGGCATCGCCAAGTACTCCTCGGTGGCGAGCTCCGAAACCAAGACCACCTGGCGCTGGGGCGCGCCCCATTACATGGCGCCGGAGCGCTTCCAGGAGGACGGCGTCATCGACCAGCGCTCGGACATCTACTCGCTGGGCGTTGTCTTCTACGAGATGTTCACGGGCCACAAGCCCTTCGAGTCCTCGGACACCATCCGGGTCATTTTCTGCCACATCAACGAGGCCCCCAAGCCCTTCGAGAACTACACCAAGGGGCTTCCGCCGGAGGTGGCCTCGGCCATCTTCCGCGCCCTGGAGAAGGACCCCGAAAAACGTTTCACCAATTGCAGGCAGTTCGCCCAGGCCCTGGACGGCCTGCCGGTGGACGAGGAGAGCGGCGGCCCTGGACGGGAGCAGGGCGTTGACGACGACGCCACAGTAATCGTGGGGGACGACGTCCCGACCCTGATGGCGGGCCGGAAGGGCGCCGCGTCCTGGCCCGCCCGTGTGAAGGCGGGGATCTCCCGCAACGCCCGGTATCTGGCGGGGCTTTCGGTGCTCCTGGCGGTGCTCCTGATGGGGCTTTTGGTCCAGAAGAACTTTTTGGTCTTCGACCGGGGCGGCGGCGTGAGCGCGCGGGCCCTTCCGGGCCACAAGGTGAACGACCTGGGCTTTCAGGAGGCCAAGCATCCCAAGGACCGGAAAATCATGGTGCTGGTGCCGGCCGGCGAGTTCACCGCAGGCTCCGATCGTTACGAGGACGAGAAGCCCGTGCAGAGGCTCTACCTTTCCGCCTATTACCTCGACAAGACCCCCGTGACCAAGGCCGAGTTCTCCCGCTTCGTCTCCGACACCGGGTATGTAACGGACGCGGAGAAGGACGGCTTTGCGAGCGTCCGGAAGAACCGCAAGTGGGAGCACGCGGCCGGGGCCTCCTGGAAGAAGCCGGACGGAGTGAAAACCTTGGGCGACGACGAGGGAGAGCTTCCGGTCACCGATGTTTCCTACAACGACGCCGAAGCCTACTGCCGTTGGGCCGGGAAGGAGCTTCCCACCGAGGCGCAGTGGGAGAAGGCGGCCCGTGGCCCGGACGGCGCCCTCTACCCCTGGGGCGAGGCCCCGCCGGACGACACCCGCGTAAACTTCAACAAGCCGGACGGCTCTCCAGTTCCCGTGGGCCGCTACGCCGAGAAGGGCGAAAGCCCCTACGGCCTATTCGACATGGCCGGGAACGTCTACCAGTGGTGCCGGGACTGGTACGCTCCGGGAGTCCGGGAGTACCGGGACCCCAAGGGCCCGGCCTCCGGGGCCGAGCGGGTGGTGAAGGGCGGAAGCTTCCCGGAGGGCCCCGAAAGCCTGCGCACGGCCGCCCGTGACCGCTTCCCCCCGCGCTTCGCTGGAAATCTCGTGGGCTTCCGCTGCGCCTGCGAGAAGCTGGAGTGAAGAAGGAAAGGAGCCCTCCCGCCACCCCCTTCCGGAGCACTTCCGGTTCCGGCGCTGCGGCCTATGACTTCTTTATTTCTAGTCAGTCATAGCCATGCGAGCCGCTCCGCAGCACCATGAGTCAGATTGCTTTGAGGGGTCTCATTTCCGCCGAAGCATGACAGCTTCGCTCCAATCCTGAAAGTTTTAACGAACGCTTGCTCTTTTTAAACCATTTTGCTATGGGGTGAGATATGCTTCGCGCCGGCTTCGGAAGCGCCGGAGCCGGAACCCCAAATCAAAGAGGAAAACCGACATGATAAAGCTCGCCGGAAAACGCGTTTTCATCACCGGGGCCGGGTCCGGCTTCGGCCGCGCCATAGCCCTCGAGTTCGCCCGCATGGGCTTTAAGGTGGGAGTAGCCGACATCTCCGCGGAACGCGCCGAGGAAACCCGCAAGCTGGTGGACGCCGCGGGCGGAGACGGCTTCGTCATCCTGTGCGACGTCACGAAGGAGGAGAACCTCCGGAAGGCCGCGGATCTCATGCTGGAGAAGTGGGGTGGGGTGGATGTGGTGGTTAACAACGCTGGCGTGGCGGGCGCGGGACGCATCGAGTGCATCCCCGAGGACCAGTGGGACTGGATCATCGCCATGAATCTCAAAAGCGTCATCTACGGCTGCAAGGTCTTCACTCCCATCCTCGAGAAGCAGGGCGGCGGCCACATCATCAACATGGCCTCCTCGGCCGGCATCGCCTGCCTGCCCGAGATGAGCTGCTACAACGTGACCAAGGCCGCCGTCATAAGCCTTTCCGAGACGCTGCGGGCGGAGCTTGCTCCCAAGCACATCGGCGTAACGGTGGTGGCCCCCACGTTTTTCGCGTCGAACCTCATGGACAGCTTCCGCTCCACCGACGAGAGCCAGAAGAGAATGGCCCAGAAGTTCTTCGCCCGGAGCCGCGCAACCGCCGAGCAGGTGGCGCATCACGCCGTGAAAAGGGCCATGCGGAACAAGCTTTACGCCATCTACCAGATGGACGGAAAGTTCGTGTGGTTAATGAAGCGCCTCTTCCCCGAGACTTACTACAACATCGTGAAGCGCGGCTACAGCTCCAGGATCGGCAAGAAGGCGATGGGGGCGTGAGGCCCGGGAAGAAATCCGGCGCGCCGCGGCTCAGCATGGAGGTGGGAAGGGGCATCCACCGGATCACCCTGCCTCTTCCCGGCCCCAGGCCCGGGCCGGTGAACGCCTACCTCTTCGTGGGGGACAACGTAAGCCTCCTCGACACCGGCACGGCCCAGGCCGCGGGGAGGCTTTCAAAGGCCCTTGGGGAGCTGGGGTACCGCTTTTCGGACATCGACCGCATCGTCCTGACCCACGGCCACATCGATCATTACGGCTCCGCGGCCAGGATCATGGCCGCCTCCCGGGGCCGCACGCGGCTTTACGTGCACCGCGAGGACGCGGCAAGCGTCGAGACCGGCCAGGAGGCCAGGAAGCGGACCACCGAGCGTTTCCTGGCCCTTATGGGCGTGCCGCTTTCGCTTCGGCTCTCGCTCCTTTCGGTCTTCTTCGTCTTCATGCAGATGGCCGAGACCGCGCGGCCGGACCGCTTCCTGGAGGAGGGCGACACCGTCCAGATGGGCTGCCACCGGGCCCGGATCATGGAAACGCCCGGGCACACGCGGGGCTCGGTGTGCCTTCTGATCGAGCGGGAGGGGCTGCTTTTTTCCGGCGACATGGTGCTCCCCCACATCACCCCCAACGCGCTCGCAATGGTGGAGGACGGCCTCACGGTACCCAGCCGCAGGGCCCAGGACGAGTTCTACCGCTCGCTTTCCCGCATAGAGGAGGCGGCCCCCAGGGTGGTGCACCCGGGCCACGGCCGGGCCATCGGGGACCTTCCCGCCATTGCCTCCCTCTACCGCACGCTTTTTTCAGAGCGACAGGAAAAGGTGCTGGACCTTCTATCCCGCGGCGAAAGCACCGTGTGGGAGGTGGCGCGCGCGCTTTTCCCCGAGATACAAAAGCTTGGCTACCGCACCGCCCTCGAGAGCTACCTGGCGGTCTCGGAGGTCTTCACCCACGCCCAGGAGCTGGCCGCCGATGAAAAAATCGCGCTGCGCCGGGCAGGAAACCGCATCCTTTTACGGAAGGAACCATGAACCCCGTCTCCAAGCTTCTCGACGCCGCGGGCGGCCTCGCCGACTCCCTCTTTCTCCTTCCACCCTACCTCTCCGGCCGTTTCCTGCTCCAGCGGAAGGTGGCCCGGAAGGACTTCGAGGCGGAGCTTGATTTTTACATCGAGGAGGGCTACACAGCGCGGCCCGAAAGCTTTTTCGTGCTGCCGGAAAAGGCGCCGGCCTTCTCGGTAACGGATGAAATACCCTTCGGCGGCGGGGTGCGGCAGGTCCTTTCCTTTGAAAGCGGCTACGTGGCCAAAAACCCGCTGGCCCGGCCGCGCCACGA
>JAKAGN010000207.1 GCA_021815525.1 Deltaproteobacteria bacterium | reverse complement strand
GGCACAGAAGCACGGCCTCCTCGTCGGATATCTTGTCGCTTTCCACCATCACGCGAAGCTCGCGGCCGGCCTGGATGGCGAAGGAGGAGGAGACGCCGGAAAAGGAGGTGGCGATCTTTTCGAGGTCCTCCAAGCGGCGGATATAGCTTTCGTACATCTCGCGGCGCGCGCCGGGGCGGGCCCCGGAGAGGCCGTCGGCGGCCTGGACCAGATGGGCCAGGACCGAGTTGGGGGGCACGTCCTCGTGGTGGGCGGAGATGGCGTGGACGATCTTGGGGCTTTCGCCGAATTTTTTCGCCAGCTTGGCGCCGATCAAGGCGTGGGGGCCCTCGGTCTCGTGGTCAACGGCTTTTCCGAGGTCGTGGAGGAGACCCGCGCGGCGGGCCTGCTTGATGTTGAGGCCCAGCTCGGAGGCCATGATGCCGCACAGGAAGCCGACCTCAAGCGAGTGCTCCAGCATGTTCTGGGCGTAGGACGTGCGGTACTTGAGGCGGCCGACGTACTTCACGATCTCGGGGTGGATGCCGTGGATGCCGAGGTCGAAGGTGGCCTGCTCTCCGGCCTCCTTCATGGCAAGGTCCACCTCGCCCTCCACCTTCTTGACCACCTCCTCGATGCGGGCCGGATGGATGCGCCCGTCGGCGATGAGGCGCAGGAGCGCCAGGCGAGCCACCTCGCGGCGCACCGGGTCGAAACCGGAGAGGATGACGGCCTCGGGGGTGTCGTCCACGATGAGGTCGATGCCGGTGGCGGCCTCGAGCGCCCGGATGTTGCGGCCCTCGCGGCCTATGATGCGGCCCTTCATCTCCTCGGAGGGAAGCTCGACAACCGAGACGGTGCGCTCGGCCACGAAGTCGCCGGCGTAGCGCTGGATTGCCGTGGAAAGTATCTTCTTGGCCTGCTTGTCGGCCTGCTCCTTGGCCTCGGTCTCGATCCTTTTCACGAGCCTCGCGCCCTCGTGCCGGGCCTCGGACTCCATTTCGCGCACCAGGGTCTCCTTGGCCTCCTCGGAGGTCAGCCCCGCGATGCGTTCCAGCTCCTCCTTGCGGCGGGCCACAAGCTGGCCGGCCTCCTCCTCGTCCTTGGCGATCTTCTGCTCCCGGCGGGTGAGGTTCTTTTCCCGGTTTCCCAGGTCCTGGTCCCGGCGTTCCAGCTGGTCAAGCTTGCGGTCCAGGTTCTCCTCGCGCTGGAGGAGCCGGGTCTCGATATTCTTTTGCTCGGCCCGGCGGTCCTTGGCCTCGTTTTCAAAGTCGGCCTTTAGCTTGAAGAGGATGTCCTTGGCCTCCACGTGGGCGGCTTTCAGGATGCCTTCGGCCTCCCTCCTGGCCTCTTCCTGGAGGCGTCGGGCGTTTTCCTCCGATTCCCTGGCCTTTTGGCCGCCGGCCTTTTCACGGTAGAGATGCAGGATGAGGGCCCCGACGCCGAGCCCCATCGCCAGAAACACGATATGAAGAAACATGAAGCGGCCTCCCCGTGGGGGACCGGGTGGTCCCCTCCCACAGCCCGGACAGAAGGCTGGATGAGAAGGCTGGCGAAATGCCCTCCGGATGCGTTGGGCGCGGCAGACCGCGCCGGATCACGCCCTTGCGTGACCGGAAACGCGCCTACCGCGCGACACAAGCGAACCGCGTTTTTCGACAGCCTGTGAGCGGCCGCCGGAAACGGCCCCGCCGCTGGCTGGGCTGTCCCCGGAAAGGCCGCCTGAAAACCGGCCAAGGGCCGGCTGGCACAATCCGTGTCGACAAAATGGGGGTGGGGAATGAAAGCGAAGGCGGCGGGTCCGTAAAGGACGCCCCACGGGCATGAGCGGTCCGGGCGGGTGAAGCCTGATTTTGGGAAAGCCCCCGCAGGATGCCGTGTGAGCCAAGAAGCCTTGAACCTGCCATGACAGGTGGGCATCAAGGGCGCCTTCGTCGGGCTTTTTTCATGAGAAAAAGCGCGCCGGAAGGACTGCGATTCCCATATTTTTGGTGTTGGTACAGGGCTGACATGCCCAATCACGAACACCGCAGGGGCTTCGATCGTTTTTCCGGATTAAAAAGCCCTCCCGCGTGCGACGCTTCCGATGGGTTCGCCTTTGTCAGTCCCCAGGCCCGGCAAGCTTCCGAGAAAGCCTTGCCATGCGCTCCCCCACCGTTTCCCGAAAGGCTTCGTGGTTCTTTTTGAGGTCGAGGTAATCGCCCGCGATGCTCAAGGCGGCGAGCACCACCGCCTGAAGCTCTCTGCCCGTCACGTCCCCCCCCATGCGGGACATGACGCGCGCCACCTCGCCCTCGACGAACTCTTTGGCCAGCCTGGCCTCTCCGGCGTCGGCCCGGGTTTCGAAGGTGAACGTCCGGCCGAACAGGTCTATGCCGATGCGCTCTGCCAATGCCGGAAAGCCCGCCTCCACCCGATGGGGCCGGTCAGGGTTCGACCAGCCGCGACAATAGGACGTCTATTTTTTCACGGACCTTGGACCGTTCCTCCACGAGGTGGTCATAGGCCGCTGTCTTCTCGGCCAGGCGCACCGTGAGATCTTCGATCTTCGCGGCGAGGGAGGCCTTCTCGGTCTTCATGACATCCAGAGCCGCGATGAGCCTGTCAAGCCCCTGCTCCAGCCTGTCAAAATCCTGTAATACGCTTTCTTCGGACAATCCGCCTCCTTTTTGTCTGCCTATGTTTTGTATACAGACCGCATCAACTCAAAGTCAAGACAATTCCCGCGCCGTACCGACACGCAAAGGGCGGGCCCCCGTTTCGGGAGTCCGCCCTTTTGTACGCCAATCCTTGAAAAAACGCCGGCCGGCCCTTACTGCATCATGGAAACCTTGCGGTTCTCGGCCAGGCTGACACGGGTCTGGGCGCGGAGGAGCGCCGTCTTGGCCCGCTCGAAATCGAGGTCCGGCTCGCCCGTCTCCAGGCGCTTCAGGGCGCGGGCCAGGGCCTCGCGGGCGCGGGAGACGTCGATGTCGCACCTGCGCTCGGCGCTTTCGGCCAAAACCGTCACCTTGTCGGGAAGAGCCTCGGCGAAACCGCCGTTGATGAACACGACCCGCTCCCGGTTGGATTCGTCACGGTAGCGGAGCGCGCCGATCTTCAAGGCCGAAAGAAACGGGGTGTGGCCGGGCAAAACACCGAACTCGCCCTCGGCGCCGGGCGCGTTGACGATGGAAGCCGCTTCGCTCACCACGATCTTTTCCGGCGTCCCCACTTCCAGGTGGATGGTGTGTGCCATGTACGTCCTTCCTTGCACGGACGCCCGGGCTTAGCTCCGGGGAGGGAGCCATTGCACCCCTGCCCGAAGAAAGGCGCCGAAACGTCCGCCAAAAGTCATTAGGCTTTGCCGGCCGCGATTTCCTTGGCTTTTTCGAGGACTTCCTCGATGCCGCCAACCATGTAGAAGGCCCGCTCCGGCACGTCGTCGTGCTTGCCGTCCACGATTTCCTTGAAACCGCGGACCGTGTCCTCCAGCTTCACGTACTTGCCGGCCTTGCCGGTGAAGTTCTCGGCCACGTGGAAGGGCTGGGACAGGAAGCGCTGGATCTTCCGCGCGCGGGACACCGTGATCTTGTCCTCTTCCGAGAGTTCCTCCATGCCGAGGATGGCGATGATGTCCTGGAGTTCCTTGTACTTCTGGAGGATCTGCTGGACCTTCCGGGACACCTGGTAGTGCTCCTCGCCAAGGTAGCCGGGGTCCAGGATGCGGGAGGAGGAGTCGAGCGGATCCACCGCGGGGTAGATGCCAAGCTCCACGATCCGGCGGGAGAGCACCACGGTTCCGTCCAGGTGGGCGAAGGTGGTGGCCGGGGCCGGGTCCGTGAGGTCGTCGGCGGGCACGTACACGCACTGGACGGCGGTGATGGAGCCCTTGTCCGTGGAGGTGATGCGCTCCTGCAATTCGCCCAGGTCAACGGCCAGGGTCGGCTGGTAACCGACGGCGGAGGGCATACGGCCCAAGAGGGCCGAAACCTCGGAGCCGGCCTGGGTGAACCGGAAGATGTTGTCCACGAAGAGAAGCACGTCCTGGCCTTCCACGTCGCGGAAGTACTCGGCCGCGGTGAGGGCCGAAAGGGCCACGCGGGCGCGGGCTCCCGGCGGCTCGGTCATCTGGCCGTAGACGAGGGCGCACTTGGGGAGAACGCCCGAGTCCTTCATTTCGTGGTAGAGGTCGTTGCCCTCGCGGGTGCGCTCGCCCACGCCGGCGAACACGGAGATGCCGCCGTGCTGCATGGCGATGTTGTGGACCATCTCCATCATGATGACGGTTTTGCCCACGCCCGCGCCGCCGAACATGCCCATCTTGCCGCCGCGGGGGAAGGGCACCAGAAGGTCGATGACCTTGACGCCGGTTTCCAGAACGCGCACGGTGGTGTCCTGCTCGGTGAAAAGGGGAGCGGGACGGTGGATGGGAAGGAGCTTCTCACGATTCACGGGGCCCAGGCCGTCCACGGGGCGGCCCACGACGTTCAAGACGCGCCCCAGGGCGCCGGCGCCCACGGGCATCATGATGGCCGTGCCGGTGTCCTTCACCGTCATGCCGCGAACGAGGCCGTCGGTGACGTCCATTGCGATGGTGCGCACCACGTTGTCACCCAGGTGCTGGGCCACTTCCACCACCAGGTTGTCGGCCTCGTCGTTGATGGCCGGGTTGGTGATGGTGAGAGCCGTGTAGATGGTTGGGAGCTTGCCCTGCTCGAACTCCACGTCCACCACCGGCCCGGTGACCTGCTTGATTCTGCCGATGTTTTCTCCCGCTTGCGTATGACCGCCCATCAAAATCCTCCTCGTTGACGGCTCCTCGGGCTTCTCCATCGCTGGGGTTTCACTCTTCCGCGCGGAGGTTGCCTTGCCGGAAGCGTCCTTCTTCGCATCCTTTGCCCCTTGCTTTTTCGTCGCCATGTTTCGCCGCCGTCCCCACTGGGGTTAAAAGTTATTTCAAAAACCGTTCACGGTATGAATCCGCTTCAGCCCCTAAGCGCCTCGGCTCCGCCCACGATGTCCATGAGTTCCTTTGTGATGGCGCCCTGGCGGGCCTTGTTGTACGTCAAGGTAAGCTGGTCGAGCATGTCGTTGCACGCCTTGGTGGCGTTGTCCATGGCCATCATGCGGGCGGCCTGCTCGCTCGTGGAGGTTTCGAGAAGGGCCTTGTAGATTTGGATGGAAACGTTCCTTGGGAGAAGCACGGAAAGGAGCGCGTCGGCCGACGGCTCGCAGATATGCTCAGCCAGGAAGCCTTCCCCGCCTTCCGCGGCTCCGGCATTCTCCGCCTCGGCTTCGGCCAGGGGCGGGATGGGCAGGATCTGCTGCAGCACGGGTTTCTGCTTGGCCATGCTGACGAACTCCGCGTAGATGACGTAAACCTCGTCATACTTCTCGGAAAGAAAGCCGAAAATGAGGCTCTGGGCGGCCTTGGACGCCACGGTGAAGCCGAAGCGGCCGCCGATGACGCCCAGGTAATCCGCGGCCCGCTCGAACTTCTGCTTGCGGGCGAAGTCGCGGCCCTTCTTGCCGAAGCAGGTGAAGCTCACCGTCACGTCCTGCCCGGCCCGCTCGGCCATGAACTTCTCGGCCGCGCCTATCAGGTTGGAGTTGAACCCGCCGCAGAGACCCCGGTCCGAGGTGCAGAGGACGAGGTGAATGTTCTTGACCTCCTTCTTGGGCACAAGAAGGGGGCTCACCGAC
>JAKAGN010000206.1 GCA_021815525.1 Deltaproteobacteria bacterium | reverse complement strand
CCCCTCCCCCGCGTCCTCCTATTCCGCGCCTTCGAGCCATGTCGCGGCTTCGGCGGCGGCGGCGTCGGCCTCCACTATGGTGTCCACTATGTCTTTGGGGCCTAAGGCCGCGCCCGCTGCGAAGACGCCGGGAAGGGTGGTGAGGGCCGGCGCGGTCTTGGGGGCGGGGCTTTGGAGGAAGCCGTCGGGGGCGCGGTGGAGGCCTGCGATGCCGCGGCCGTCCCAGTGGGGCGTCATGCCCAGGGAGAGGACGACGAGCTCGTGCTCTCGCTCCACTATTGCACCGGTTTCCTGGTCCTCGTAGCGAAGGACGACGTTTAGGTCTTCGCCCTGGAAGATGCGGGCGGGCTTGGCTCGGACGAACTCGATGCCCATGGCCCGGGCGTTTTGGAAGAACTGCTCGTGGTTCTTGCCGAAGGCCCGTATGTCCATGTAGTAAACGGTTATATCGGCGATGGGCAGCGCCCCGGAAAGAAGCATGGCCTGCTTGACGGCGGCCATGCAGCAGACCCGCGAGCAGTAGGGTACGCCAAGGGTCTTGTCCCGGGAGCCCGCGCACTGGACGAAGGCGATGGAGCCGGGCTCCTTGCCGTCGCCTGGCCGGAGCACCCGCATGTAGGGGCCGTGGGGGGCCAGGAGCCGCTCCATGGCGAGGGCGGTGATGACGTTCTCCACGCGGCCTTGGCCGTACTCGGGCTTCATTTGGGGGGCGTTGGCGGAAAAGCCCGTGGCCATTATCACCGTCCGGGCCTCGATCTCGAAATCCACGGGCTGTTGGAGGTAATCCACGGCGTTGGTGGGGCAGACGCGCGCGCACTTGCCGCACAGGGCGCAGCTTTGGGCGTCCAGCACCGCCACCTGGGGAATGGCGTTCCCGAAGGGGATGGAGATGGCCTTTTTGGCCGTGAAGCCGCCCTGCTCGGGGTCTTCCAGGTAGACGGGGCAGGCGTACTCGCACTTGCGGCAGCCTATGCACTTGGCCTCGTCCACGAAGCGCGGGCGTTTGTGGACTTTCGCCAGGACCTTTCCGTCTTGCCGGTCAAGGGACAGGAGGTCGCAGAAGGTGAAGAGCCGTATGTTCTCGTGGTGGGCCGCGGCCGCCATCTTGGGGGTGGTGATGCAACTCGCGCAATCGAGGGTGGGGAAGACCTTGGAAAGGCGGATCATGGCTCCGCCGATGGAGGCGTCCTTCTCCACCACCGCCACCGTTTTTCCCTGGTCCGCGAGGCTCAAGGCCGCCGAAAGGCCGGCCACGCCGCCGCCCACCACCAGGGCGTCGAATTTTTCGGCCCGCGCCGTCATGGGGCCTCCTTTCCGGCGCTTTGCCCCGCGCCTTCCCTGGCCGCAATGTCCTTCACCACCTCGTTCATCTGGGCGATCTCCCTTAGAAACGCTCGGTTGCACACCGTGCAGATGGAGGTGAGCCGGAGCCTCCTGATGTCCATGCCCCGCTCCTTCATGATGGCCGTGACGCGGTCCACGCGCCTGGCCAGGGCGTGATAGGCTCCCTTGTAGGGGCACTCCTCGCCGCAGGACATGACGATGACGCCGGCGATACCCTTTTCGAAGCAGCCCAGGTAGAAGCTCTCCGGAAACATGGCTGGCGTGCGGACCCTTACGATGTATGTGTTGGCCGGGTAGGACGAATGCGCCTGCCCCACGGAGTTGGCCCCGGGATAGGCGCAGGACTCCGTGGCCAGGATCAGTATTTTTCCCGCCTCCGCGTTCGCTTGCATGGTGTCTCCCTTGGCAAGAGCGCCTCCGCGGCCGAAGGCGCTTTTGCCTGTCTTTTCTTTTACTTCTTGCGGCGCACGAAGATGCGGTCGCAGCCGTCGGCCGCCACTACGCCCAGGAACTCGTGGCCCACCTTTCCGGCCCATACCGGGATGTCCTTGCGGGTGCCGGAGTCGTTGGAGACGATTTCCAGTACCTCGCCCACCTTCACCTTGCCGATGCCCTTCTTGGCTTCCAGAAGCGGCCCGGGGCAGGCGCTGCCCCTTGCGTCCACCACGCCGGCCGCGGCCAGCGCCAATAGCTCGGAATCTTCCATGCTTCCTCCTTGGTTTTCGGCCCGCCCGTTTTTAAGGATGGCCGCGGGCCCCGTTGTTGCGCCCCGCCCCATCGGGGAAGGGCTTGGCATGTCCGGCCGTCCTATGAGCAAGAGGAGTGCCAGGGTGGGCCATTTTTTGAAATAATGGACAACTAGCTGTTTTTAAGGAATATTTTTATGGCGCTGAATCTATGGCTTGCGGAAGGACGCGGACCGTATTAACGTTAAGCCGTTAAGCCGGCGTTAAGAGAGCGTTCAGGCTTAACGGCGAAATGCCTTGCGGCGCGGGGACGGCCGGGGGGCGGAATGTGAAGCCCTCCAAAGCCCGCGGAGCCTTGCGCAGCAAGGCTCCGCCATATCGGGGGCCCGGGGGCGGTTTGCGCCCCCGGCCGCCGGAGGCGCTTTTATTCCTTTCCAAGGGGGCGGCGTGGAAGCGGACGAGTACGGGCGGTACTGGAAGACCATCCTGGAGACCATGGCGGACGGCCTCATGGTGGTGAGCACCGGGGGCGTCATCGAGGCGGTGAACCCGGCGATGGAGAAGCTCACCGGCTACTCGCGGGAGGAGCTTCTGGGCCGGAGCTGCCGGATACTGGGCGGCGAGGCCTGCGGCGGGGTCCGGGGGGAGGAGGGCGGGAGCGCCTACTGCCGGCTCTTCGACGTGGGGCAGGTGCGGGGCTGGCGCTGCAACCTCGTCACCAAGGACGGCCGGCGCATCTCCGTCATGAAGAACGCCACGGTGCTGACCGACGAGAAGGGAGCGGTCCTGGGCGGGGTGGAGAACCTGGCGGACCTGGGGGAGATGGAGGCGCGGGACCGCGTGATCCGGAGCCTCCGGGGCCGCCTCAAGGAAACGGACGGTTTTCACGGCATGATCGGGACCTCCGCCCCCATGCGGCGGGTGTACGAGCTTTTATCCAGCGTGGCCCGCTCGGACGTGCCGGTGGTGATCGCCGGAGAGAGCGGCACCGGAAAGGAGCTGGCGGCCCGGGCCATACACCGAATCGGCCCGCGCGCCAAGGGGCCCTTCGTGGCGGTGAACTGCGCGGCCTTGAACGAGGAGCTTCTGGAAAGCGAGCTTTTCGGGCACGTAAAGGGGGCCTTCACGGGGGCGGACCGCAACCGGACCGGCCGTTTCGAGGCGGCCCAGGGCGGGGACATCTTTTTGGACGAGATCGGCGACATGCCGCCCTCGGTGCAGGTGAAGCTCCTGCGGGTCCTGGAGGAGCGGGAGATAGAGCGGGTGGGCGAGAACCGGCCCATACCCATCGACGCCCGGGTCATCGCCGCCACCAACCGGGACTTGAACGATCTCATCGAAAAGGAGCGCTTCCGCCGCGACCTCTATTACCGGATCGGCGTGTTCACCGTGCGGATGCCCCCCTTGCGGGAGCGGGCCGGGGACATTCCGCTCCTCGTGGAGCACCACGTGGAGAACCTGCGCCTTAAGACCGGAAAGGCCATCACCGGGGTGGGGCGCGCGGCCCTGGCGCGGCTTGTGGATCATTCCTGGCCCGGAAACGTGCGTGAGCTGGTGAACGTGCTCTCCTTCGCCTTCGTGGTGTGCCCGGAGGGCGAGATCGAGCCCGCCCACCTGCCGGACCTGGAAGCCGCGGCACCCGCGCCGGCTCCGGCGGCTCCGCCCGCGCCCCAGCGGGGCCCAGTCGATCTTACGCCCGAACGCATCCTCGATGTTTTGCGCCAGGCGGGCGGCAACAAGGCCGAGGCCGCCCGCAGGCTGGGCGTGAGCCGGGTCACCCTCTGGAGCCGCCTGAAGAAGATGGATCGCTCGCTGCAGTGAGGGAGGGCCGCGCGCTCCTCAGAGCGGCACCAGGAAGCCGGTGCGGGCCATGTGGCCGCGGTAGCCGGGGTCGTGGGCGGCTATGGCCTCCTCCTCCAGGCGGGCGCGGTAGGCGAGGAGCGCGGCGTGCGCGATCCAGATGGCGAAGATGGCGGGGGAAAAGAAGTAGAGCACGAGCCCGGCGGCCATAAGGAGGTGGCTTGTGTACATGGGATGCCTGATGAAGGCATAAGGCCCAGAAAAAACTACCTTTTTCACCTGCACGAAAACCGCGAAGGAACGCCTCAGGTGATAGAGGGAGAAAATGTTGAGGGCGAGGCCGGCCAGCATGAGAAGCCAGCTTGCGATTACAAAGGTTCCCCGGGCGGAGACGGGAAAAGGATTCTCCAGCAGAAGCGCCGGGAAAAAGGGGGGCAGCACGCCGTAGGCCACGTAGAAGAATGTGGCGGCGAAGGGCACCAGGATGTCGCGGGGCCGCTCCGGCGGGCGCTCGGGCTTTTTGGCCATGACGAGAAACACGCCCACCATGACGTTGAAGATGATGAGAAGCGTTTCGGAGGAGAGGTTGTAGGAGGCCGAAAGGGCCTGGCGCCAATCCCTGCCCCAGTACCAGATGAACTTTTCCCACCAGCCGTTTTTCCAGATGTTGTATGCGCTTTTGGCTGAAATGAAGGAAAAATAGAGCGGGAAAAGATATTTTTCGACGTAATAGGACCACTCGGCTGCGCGTTTGGGAAGTTTCATGGCATAGCCCCCGGGGAAAAGCGCATTCAATTTTCAAACGGCCGCGAAGTCCGTCCGACGATCAAGCAGCATCTTCAGGAAAAAGAAAGGGAAAGCCTTTTGTTCATAAAGGCCTTCCCTCCTTTCCTCGAATCCAAGGCCGGCCGTGGGCCGCGCCTGAGAGCCGTCTTTAGAGCTTGCCCATAAGCTCCGCCGCCACTTCCTTCACGCCCGGCTTGCCGTCGAGAACGATGTAGCGCAGGCCGCCGGCCTTGGCCTTGTCGCGGAAGTAGTAGGCGGAGGCCAGGGTGCCGGTGGCGGTGTCGTAGTAGATATCGTGGCGCTTGCCGATGGCGGCCTCGTCCTGGTCGTCGGAGCGGGTCTTAAGATCCCCGCCGCAGACCCGGCACTTGTCGCCATTGGGCTTTATGGCGTCGATGAAGATGTTGTTGGGGTGGTTGTTGTCGTTGACGCACAGGCGCCGCCCCATGATGCGGTTCTTGGCGATCTCGCGGTCCAGCACGATCTCGATCACGATGTCGAGGCCCATGCCGGCCTTCTGGAGGGCCTCGTCCAGCATCTTGGCCTGGTTGACGTTACGGGGGAAGCCGTCTAAGAGCCAGCCGTTCTTGCAGTCGGCCTGGCCCAGGCGGTCCAGGATCATGGGGATGGTTATGTCGTCGGGCACAAGGTCGCCCTTGTCGATGAAGGCCTTGGCCTTTTTACCAAGCTCGGTGCCCTTGCCGATGTTCTCGCGGAAGATGGCCCCGCTTTCGATGTGGGGGAGCTTGTACTTCTCCTTCACGATGGCGCCCTGGGTGCCCTTGCCGCTTCCGTTGGGTCCGAAAAAAAGAATCCGCATTTTAAGCTCCTTTCTCAGATAAACGGCCGTCCGGCCGATGATTTTGCATCGCA
Organism: Deltaproteobacteria bacterium; assembly: GCA_021815525.1. Classification (GTDB taxonomy): domain Bacteria; phylum Desulfobacterota; class Desulfobacteria; order Desulfobacterales; family Desulfatibacillaceae; genus JACRLG01. The sequence goes on along the minus strand of JAKAGN010000206.1, from coordinate 178 downwards.
TGGGGTTCTAAGCGATGGAAAGCGGCTTGTCAAGGCATGGATGATGGATGCGGCGTCCCTTCGGCCTTGCCGGAAGCCGGGTGACGGCATGTAGCCTTCTTTCGCGTTTGGCTTGTTGACCGGCCGAATGCGAAGCCCACAAGCTGCGGGACGGATTGCGAAGCAATCCGTCCCGCCA
>JAKAGN010000205.1 GCA_021815525.1 Deltaproteobacteria bacterium | reverse complement strand
TGGTGGTCGTGCTGGTCGGCTCGGTGGTCGTGCTGGTCGGCTCGGTGGTCGTGCTGGTCGGCTCGGTCGTCGTGCTGGTCGACTCGGTGGTGGTCGCTTCGGTCGTGCTTGTGGGTGTTGTCGTGGTGGTTGTGGTGGTAGTCGTGGTGGTCGTTGTGGTCGTCGTTGTGGTCGACGTACTGCTTGTTGTGGTGGTGGTCGTTGTAGTCGTGGTGGTGGTGCTGCTGGTGGACGAGGTGGTTGTGCCCTCCGTCGTGGTGGTGCCTTCCGTAGTCGTGCCTTCCGTCGTGGTGGTGCCCTCGGTGGTGGCGCCCTCCTCGGTGGTGGTGCTGCTTTCCACGGTGAAGCCTTGGCTGCGGAACTCCTGGAGTTCCTCCTCGGTCATGAGAACCGGCGTCGTGGGCCGCTCGCCCGCCATTATCTGGGTCTTCAGGCCCGGGTTCAGCACCACGTACTGATCCGGGGAATAGACGCTCGACACCTGGACCTGGGAATCGAAGCAGGACACCACCGTCACGGTGTTGTTCACCACCCAGACCATGAAAACCGTGCCCCGCACGCCGCAGATGGCCGTGGGGGTCTTGACGTCGAAGCTTTTCTCCCGGTAGCCCATCAGCCGGTTGGCGAATACCCGGATCCGGCCCGTGAACATCTGGAACGAGGCGCGCCTCTCCTTCTTTTCGGGGTCGAAGGAGTACTGGGAAAGGTTGAGGTGGGAGCGCTCCTCCACCGTGACCACGCTGTTGTCGGAGAGGGTGATGCGCAGGCGCGAGCGCCGCCCGGTCTTCACCACGTCCTTGGGATAGAGGACCAGCCCCTCCGAGGCGGGGATCTTCTGGCCCCCGCGCTCCACGATGGCGCTTCCCTCCAGCTTGGTGACCTTTCCCAAGGGTTTTTCGGCGGCCAGCGCCGGGCCCGCCGCGAGGACGAGCACCAGCACGACGAAGAGCGCGGCCCCGATTTTTGAGGTCTTCATGGCCCTCTCCTTAAACGGACTTTTACATGCGGCGGACTTATTTCAAATATATATCACACTCAGGCGCCACCCGGCCGCCAAAACGTGAAAAAGCCTCACTAAAAAACTCAAAAAGCCGTGGTCACCGACAAGGTCACCATGTTCTTCTGGTACTTGTAGTCGTCGCTTCCCGTGGCCAGGTTGATGACGTTGCTGGCGTTGTGGGAGTACATGTACGCCAGCGACAGGTCCAGGCGGTCGAAGAAGCGCCGGGAAACGGAGACGTTCACCCTGTGGGTGTCGTCCCTGCGGCTCCCGGCCCATATCATGGGGTTGTCCTCGTAGGCGGTGCGCACGAAGAAATAGGAAAGGTCGCCCGTCACGCCCTGGCCCAGGTTGAGCGTGGCCCCCAGCATGAACTGGTGATAGACGTAGGAGTTCTCCCTTTTCTCGGAGTCCTCGGTGTAGTAGGTGTACCCGCCCCGGAGCAGGAGGTCCCGGGGTGCGCCCTTGGGTTTCCAGGTCTGGGTGAGCATGATCTGGTAGGCGTCGGCGTCCGCTATGCTTCCGAAATAGTCCTTGCTCATCCAGGCGATGGCCACGTCGCTCACCAGCCCGTGAGGCTCCTCGATGGCCAGGGCCGGCATGATCCGGTGGGTCGCCAGCCGGTCGTTGTCGGAGTCGAAGGCGAGGAACCAGCCGTAATCGTTCAGGGAGTCGTCCTCGCCGCCCGTTAGGTAATACGTGAAATCGTAGCGCAGGCGGAAATGGTACTTGTTCTGGTCGGCCTCGTAGAAAAGGAAGGGGTTCCAGGCCATGACGTTGTTCGCCAGCATGTCCTGGTAGCCCAGGGCGTTGAGGGCCAGGCCGAAGCCAGCGCGGCGCCCCTTCTTGTTGATGGCCGTGAAGCCGCCCACGAGGGAGAGGGACTCGAACCAGTCGCTCTGGTCCTTGGGATAGAGGCCGGCCGGGGGCTCCAGGGGCTTGTTGATGACGTTGTCGTCGTAGCCCGCGGTGAAGGAGACGTTGGCGAACCAGGGCCGCTTGGATTTCCTGGCCTGGTCCACGGCCGCCAGGGACGCCTTGGCCGCCGCGCCCAGCGGGTTTCCGGCGTTTTCCGCCGCCACCTGGGAGTAGAGGGCCGCGGCCGCCTCGTAGTTCTCCTCCTCGTAGTAGATGGAGGCGATGAGGCTCTCGGCCGGCCCCTTCAAGGCCGGATCAAGCTCCCCGGCCTTCTTGGCGTACACGAGGGCCGACTCGCTGTCGCCCATGTTCTTGCAGACAACGGCGGCCTCCAGGTGGGCCCGGCCGTCCTCCGGCTTCTTGCCGATGGCGGTCTTAAGGACCGCCAGGGCCTTTTCGTGTTGACTTTGGGCGGAATAGATTGCAGCAATGTCGAAGTAGGCCTTGCGGTAGCCCTCCGGGTCCTTCTCCACAAGCTCGCTCAGGGCGGCCACGGCCTCGGCCTCGCGGTGGAGCTTGGCGTGGACCAGGGCCAGGTAGTAGCGGACCTCCAGGTTTTCCGGGTCGGCGGCCAGGGCCTTCTGGAGCAGGGCCTCGGCCTCGGGATACTTCTGGTCCTCGAAGGCCTCGACGCCGTCCACCAGGGTCTCCATGGACGAGGACGCCGCGTGAGCCCTCGGCGCCAGGAGCGACAGCATGATAAGCGCCACGAAAAAGGCGCGCAAGAGCCCCGCGGTGACCGGCTTTTTCATGCCACCCCCGAAATGACCCGAAAAGTTCTTATTCTCATTTTTCCGGTTTCCGCCCTTCCCCGCCAAGCCGGGATGGTGTAATAATGATAAAAGCCACGTCAAGGTATTGACATGAGTCTAGAACGAAAGCCCACGACTGTCAAGTCTTTTCGGGAACGCGCGGCCCGGCCCGGATGGGGAGGGGCGGCCGATTTCGCGGTGTTGGCGGCCGTCGCGGCCTTTCTTTTTTCCTACTTTCCGCCCAGGCTTCTCCTCTCCCCCACCGTGGCCACCGGGGGCGACATGGCCTCCCACTACTACACGGCGGCCTACCTTCGGGACGTGCTTCTCCCCCAGTGGAAGATCTCCGGCTGGTGCCCCGGAAACTTCTGCGGTTTTCCGCTCCTGGAGTACTACTTTCCCCTGCCCTTTCTCGTCATATCGGCGCTTTCCGCCGTTCTCCCGCTGACCGCGGCGTTCAAGATAGGAACCGCCCTGGGGACCTTCCTCCTGCCCCTGTGCGTTTACGGGTTCATGAGGCTTCTCGGGCGGCCCTTTCCCCAGCCCGCGGCCGGGGCCGCGCTTTCGCTGGTCTTCCTTTTCATGGGTGGAAACTCCATGTGGGGGGGCAACGTGGGAAGCACCATGGCCGGGGAGTTCTGCTACAGCATGGGCTTTTCCCTTTCCATACTGTGGCTGGGGCTTGTGTTCCGGGCCGTGGAGCGGGGCCGGGGCGTGGTGCTGTGCGCCGCGCTCCTGGCCGCAACGGGCCTATCCCACGCCTACGCCCTTCTGTACGCGGCATCGGCCACGGTCTTCTTTCTGGCGACCCGCAAGGACTTCGCCAGAAACTCGGCGATCCTCATGAAGATACACGCCCTGGCCTTCCTCTTCATGGGCTTCTGGATACTCCCGCTCCTGTCGAACCTAAAGAACACCACCCGCTTCAACATCCTGTGGCTTTTCTTCTCGTGGGCGCAAGTGATGGACGAGGTCTTTCCGCCCTCCATCCGGCCCCTGGCCATCCTCTCCGTGCTCCTGTTTTTAGGCGCGGCGCTCCTTAAAGTCCGGAGCGTTTTCCTGTCGAGGCGCCGGGAGCGGAAGCCGGACGAAACGGGCCTCCCGCCGGCCCCCGACGAAGAAGCCGGCGTCTCGGCGGAGGCGGCCCGGAGCAACGGGGAGCCCGGCGGGCCACGCTTTTCCGCCGTAGCCTACCTGGCGTTCCTCGCCCTGTGGGGGCTTCTGCTCTATCTTCTGGGCTACCGGGCCCGGGTGGTGGACGTCCGCTTCCTGCCCTTCTTCCAGTTTTTCCTGGTGCTTTCCCCGGCCTTGCTCCTCTCGGGGCTATCCAAGATCAGGCCGGCCGGGGTCTTTGCCCTAGGCGCTATCACCGCCGCCTGCTTCCTGTGGACCGGCTCCCACGAGGGCGCCATCCGGTCCTGGATCCGGGGCAACTACGAGGGCTTCGAGGCCGCTCCCCTGTGGCCGGCTTACTCGGCTGTGAACAACTTCCTTAGGGGCGCCGCCGCCTCGCCCCGCGCGGCCTACGAGCACAGCATGGTGCAGCAGCGGGCCGGCACGGTCCGGGCCTTCGAGTCCCTGCCGCTCTTTTCGGGCCGCCCCACCCTGGAGGGCGTGTACATCCAGGCGAGCCTCACCGCGCCCTTCATCTTCTACCTCCAGTCGGAAATTTCACAAAGGCCATCGACCCCAATCCCGGACTACAACTACAGCCGCTTCAACCTGGCTCGCGGCGTGGAGCACCTAAGGCTCATGAACGCCTCCTACCTCATCGCGGCCGAGCCCGAGACCCAGGACGCCCTGGACGCGGACCCCGATTTCGCGCGCGTCTTCCAGAAGGGCCCCTACGGGGTCTATGCGGTGAAAAAGGCCACGGGCCGCTTCGTGGAGGCCCTGGCCTTCAAGCCCGTGCTCCTGTCCCCCGAAAATTTCCGTTACAAGGCCTACGAATGGTTCCGCCTGGGGGACCTCAAGGTGATTCCGATATTCGCGGACAATATCCCGGACGCGGACCGCCCGGCCTTCGTCACCGGCTTCTCCGGCCCGCCCTCGAAGCTCCCGGCCGTCGAGGCGGCCCCGGCCGACGCCCGCGCCATGACGGAGACCGTGACGAACGACGGGGTCCTCATCCGGAACGCGCCCGTGGGCCGGCCGCTCCTGGTCAAGGTCTCCTTTCACAAGGGCTGGCGGGCCAGGGGCGCGGACGGGCCGTACCTGGCCGGGCCCGGCTTCATGGTGGTGATCCCCAGGGGCCCAACCGTCCAGCTCCGCCACCTGCCCACGGCCGCAAACCGCTGGGGCTTGGCCCTCACGCTTTTCGCGCTGCTCCTGGCGGTCCTGGCCCGGCGCGGGCTACTGGCCCGGCCCGGCGCGCTCTTCGACCGCCACGCCTGGAAAATCGCCCTGCCCGCGATTGTTTTGCTTTTGGGGGCCTCGGTGGTGTATCTTTTCCCAATGGCGCCGGAGTACCCGGTGACGCCCTTCAACAAGGCCATCGCCGCATTCACCAAGGGCGATTTCGCCGAGGCCGCCAGGGGCTTCCGCTACGTGATGGACCGGCACCCCCAGACGCTTATCGTGGACGAGGCCGCCTATCACTACGCCATGTGCTTCTACCGGCGGAACGACTGGGCCGGAACCTTGAAGGCCCTGGACGAGGCGCTCGCCCTCTACCCCGAGACCCGCCGGGCCGCGGAGATACTCTACCACAAGGGCCTCGCGCTCTCGCGCCTGGGCAGGGCGGGCGAGGCGGAAAAGGCCTTCCGGGAAACCATCCGCGCGTTTCCCGACTCCGTGTGGGCGGGCTTCTCCCGCGACCGCCTGCGCGAGGCCGGCCTTGCGGACGGCTCCGAAAGGCCGGGCCCCACGCCCGAGGAGGTGGACGCGGTCCTTTCCCGCGAAAAAAACGCCCCGGCGAAAGCCCCGGGACACAAGGAAACCCCATGAGAAAAGCGGACAAGGAAGTTCTCCTGCTTTCGGAGCAGGAGGACATCATAAGGCGCAGCCCCT
>JAKAGN010000204.1 GCA_021815525.1 Deltaproteobacteria bacterium | reverse complement strand
GCACTGCTTGGTCATGTTCCAGACCACCACGGGCTTCTTGTCCGCCGAGAACTGCAAAAGATGAGAGGGGAGCTTGCCCGAGTGACGCCCGTAGCGCAGCGCGTCGGATGGCTCCACGGCCCCGCAGTAAAGCTTCGAGATTCCTATCATTTAATCATTCCCATCCGTTTGATCTCAATTCCGGCCCCGGCAGACGCCGTTTTTTCCCCTCCACCGCAATCCTTCACTACTCCTTCGCGGTAAGGAGCTTCTTCACGTGGCCTTCCGGGTCCGCCAGGTCCGCGGCGGAAAGCACGAAGCGGGATGCGCCGGTTTTTTCCTTCACGAGCTTCAAGCCATATTCGAAGTCCGCAGTCAAGCGGCGATAGGATTCCTCGGGGTCGCCCGCCGGGACGAGGAGGTCCACGGCGTCGTCGTCCAGCACCAGGTCGATGTCGTGGTCCTTCAGGAAGCGGATCTCGAGCTTCTTGACGGCCTCGATGCGCTCCTTGAGGTCCCGGACCACGATTTCCGGGTCCGCGGGGTTTTGGGTGTAGAGGTCGGCGGCCAGTATGGCCCGGGCGGGGGTGAGCTTGACGCCGGCCTTTTCCGCGAGGTCCGCGGCGCGGCAGGTGAAGAAGGCGGCCACGCGGTCGCGTTCTGCGGCTTTTGCCGCGGCGAACTCGGAGGCGCGGGCGGGCTCGTCCGGGCGGGCCAGGAGGTCTGCGAGGGCCTTTTCGGGGTCCCGGACAAGCTCCGCGGTCACCGCGAGGCGGCGGATGGCGGTGGAGGGCAGCGCGTGCTCGAAGCCCATGAGGGCGCGTTCCATGGCGCTCACGAGGCCGCGCGCGCCGGTGTTTTCCAGGGCCGCGTTTTGGGCGATCAGTGCAAGGGCCTCCTCGGAGAACACCGCGTCGATGCCGTATGCGGCAAAATCCAGCTTTTTGCCGAGAACGATGGGGTTGCCGGGATTTTTCAGGATTTCCAGGAGATCGGAGGGGCTAAGGGGCGAAAGGACCGCCGTGATGGGGAGCCTTCCTATGAACTCCGACTCGAAGCCGTAGCGGACGAGGTCCTCGGCCCGCACGCGGGAAAGGTAGTTGGCGCTCGCGTCCTCGCGGCCGCTCTTGACGCAGGCGGAAAAGCCTATGCCCTGGGTTTCCACGCGCTCGCGGATGAGGCGGGAAAGGGTTGAGAAGGCGCCGCTCATGATGAAGAGGATATTCTTGGTGCTCACGGAGCGCGGCGCGCCGGCCCCCTCGCGCCTCATGCGCTCCATCTCCCGCATCATGGACATGGGGTCGTGGGGCACCTTCAGCTCCACCTCGGTCTCCTCCATGGGCTTCAAAAGCGCGCGCTGGACGCCTGTGCGGGAGACGTCCAGGCCCACCACGTTGCCGGAGGAGGCGATCTTGTCGATCTCGTCGATGTAGATGATGCCGTACTGGGCGAGCTCGAGGTCGCCGTCCGCCTCGCGGACTAGGTCGCGCACCAAATCCTCCACGTCGCCGCCCACGTAGCCGGTTTCCGAGAACTTGGTGGCGTCGCCCTTCACGAAGGGCACCCCGAGCCTCTTGGCGATGAGGCGGATCATGTAGGTCTTGCCCACGCCGGTGGGGCCTAAGATGAGGACGTTGTTCTTCACGCCGCCCACGGGCTGCTCGCGGGCCCCGCCCTCGCGGCCGGCCCGGGCCGCGCGGTTGTAGTGGGTGCATATCTTGGTGGAGAGTATCTCCTTGGCCCGGTCCTGGCGCACGATGTAGCGATCGAGAAATCGCTTGAGATCGGCGGGCTTCAGGTTAAAGTCGATGTTCTTCTTCCGGGGCGCGGAGGTTTTGTCGCGGCGCGCGCCGTCCTCCTCGGGGAGCGCGGCCGAAACGATCTTCACCTTGTCGCCGAAGCGCCGGGACAGGTAGTCGGAGATTTCCTTTTCCACTTCCTCCGGCCGGGGGAGGTTGTCTCCCGTTCCGCTCATGGCCTTATTCCTTTTTCTGCGGGCAATGCTTCAGGCGGTGTAAAAAACGGCCGCCGATCAAAAACGTAAGCACGGGCCGCGGAAAAACAAGGCCGGTCCCCCCTCGTGGAAGGACCGGCCCGTAAAAAGAGCAAAGGATGAGCTTATTCGGAGACTTGGCAGGAGGCCAGGAATACCTTGATGTACTCGGTGAGGAAGTGCATCCGTTTTTCATCCATGTCGAAAAACTCGATGCCCATCTCGTAGGTCTTCTCGCCCGTGCACTTGGACCTTATGACGCGGCCCTTGACGTCGACCAGCTCGTCGTTGAAGGCGATGGTGATGTAGACGATTCCCTGGGGTTCGAGGGGAACGGCGGTTTCTAGCAGTATGCCGGACTCCGAGACGTTCAGCGTGCGCCCCATTCCCTGCTCCACCATGCGGTCCTGGGCGTCGAAGCAGGAGTAGTTCAAAAGATTGATGGAATCCACTCGGCAATGGCGTCTGCGTTCCAGCGTCATACAGAAACCTCAAGATGACTGGCCGTTGCGTTTCCCGGCCCGGAGGCCCCATGCTTTCCAGCCCGGAAACGCGGTGGTTATGGGCAGGTGTCTTCACGAATATATGAATCGCCCGCACTTGTCAACGAAACTTGTAGCAGCATTTTGACGGGCCGGCTCAGCCGTCGAGTCTCGATGCGACGGCTTCGCGCACGCGGTCCATGAGGGCCGGTATGTCGTCCTCGCCGAGGCCCGCGGTTGACACGGGCGGGTGGATGATGAGCCGGGCCGCGCCGGGGAAGAGGTCCATGGTCTTGGGGGGCAGGATGCGGCGCGTGCCGGTTATGGTGACCGGCAGGATAGGCAGGCCCATGTCGAGGGCCATCTTGAAGGCCCCCTTCTTGAAGGCGTGGAGCAAGCCGTCACGGCTCCGCGTGCCCTCGGGGAAGAAGAGCACGCCCGTGCCGTTTTTTATCCGCTCCTTGGCGGCGTTTATGGAGGCCAGGGCCTTTTCGCGGTTGGAGCGGTCGATGTAGATGTGCCCCAGCCTGTCGCAGGCCGTGCCCAGGAAGGGGACCTTCCTTAGCTCCATCTTCATGACCCACTTGAAGGGCACCGGAAACCAGCCGTAGAGTACGAAAACGTCGAAGTGGCTAGAGTGGTTGGATGCGATTATGTAGGATTCGCCCGGCCGGATGTTTTCCCTGCCCTCCGTGGTGACGGACATGGGGGTCAGGGCGCTCATGATCCGGGCCCAGATGACGCCCATGATGTTGGCGCGCCCGGGGCCCGCGGTGGAGGCGAGAATCACCGCCAGGGTGCCGCACAGCATGGTGAAAAAAGCCAAGGCCGGCATGAACACCAGCCATTTGTAGGGCTGGTAACAGGTCCGCAAGAGTTTTTCGTTCATGGAAGGGGGTCTCGCTTTCCCGGCGCGCCGCTCGTTTCCGCGCCGTTTCTTTCCCGGCCCTCGTAACAGATTTTTCCTAACATGGCAAGCCCGTGGCGGGGCAATTAAGTTGTCTTGCCTGGAGCGTCAGACGGCTTTCTGGAAAGCCTGCGCCGTCCAAAGCCGCGCCGGACGCCGGTCTCGGCCCTCCGGGGCCTGGCCTTAAAGGTGAGTAAAAAGACATGGGAGCAAGCCGCCGGTTTTGCTTGCGGGCTTTTTTGCAAGACGAATGAAGCGCGGGGGCATGGGGGGCAGGAAGGCCGCGGGGCCCCGTTCCCCCGGGCGGGGTGGGGCCTCGCGGCCGCAATTCCTGCGGAACGGGCGGCGGAAAGCGCCGCTCGCGGTTCAGGGCTCCTTCGGGGGCGGGGGCCCGTCCTCGGCGGGCCCGGAATCCTCGTCCCCCGGCTCCCCGTCCTCGGGGGGCCCGGGCTCCGGCGGCCCGGGAAGACCGGGCGGGGCGATGGCGGCAAGCTCCGGCGATGTTGCGGAGCCCGCTTCGTCCTCCCGGCTTGCGGAGGGGCCGGGCTCCGGCTGGGCGCCGGGCTCCGGAGGCTCCGGGGGAAGCTCCGGGATGGGCGGAACGTCCGCCTCGAAGCGGAGCCGCCGCCGCTCCATCTTCCGCTCCATGTAGTAGAGTATGGGCACCGTCATGCGGGAGAAGATTAGGGACGCCACCTCGCCGAACATGAGGGACACCGCGAGCCCCTGGAAGATGGGATCGAAGAGGATGACCCCGGCCCCAACAACCACGGCCGCGGCGGTCAGCAGCATGGGACGGAACCTCACGGCCCCGGCGTCCACCACGGCCTGTTCGAGGGGCATTCCCTCCGCGAGCCGAAGCTCGATGAAATCCACCAGGATGATGGAGTTGCGGACCACGATGCCGGCCCCGGCTATGAAGCCTATCATGGATGTGGCGGTGAAGAAGGCCCCCATTATGAGGTGCCCCGGAAGGATGCCGATAAGCGAAAAGGGAATGGCCGCCATTATGGTTACGGGCGTGGTGAAGGACTGGAACCAGCCCGTGACCAGGAAGAATATGAGGACCAGGACCGCGGCGAAGGCAAGCCCCAGGTCCCGGAAAACCTCGTAGGTTATGTGCCACTCGCCGTCCCACTTCATGGCGAACTTTCGGTCGTTTTCCGGAAGATGCGCCGTGAACTGCCGGATGGTGTAGCCCTCCGGAATGCGCAGCTCCTTGATTTTCTTGGAAAGCTCCAGGATGGCGTAAACCGGGCTTTCCTTGGCGCCGGCCACGTCACCGGTGACGTAGACCACGGGCATCAGGTTCTTGTGGTAGATGGCCCGGTCGATGTTCTCCTTCCTGGGCTTCACGAGGTCCGAGAGGGGCACCATGGACCCGTCCGCGGCCGCCAGCTTCATGGAGGTGAGGCTCACCGGGTCGGCGCGGTCCTTCAGGGGAAGGGACACCGAAATGTCCAGGTCCTCCCGCTCCCTGGGCTGGTGCAGGATCCCCGCCACTGCGCCCTTTTCGGCGATGGTGAGGGCCGCCACCACCCTCTCGGCGCTGATGCCGTGGAGGGCGGCCTTCTCGGCGTCCACCGAGTAGGCTATGCGCTCCTCGTTCTCCTCCATGTAGGTGTCCGAGTCCACCACTCCGGGGGTTTCGTCGAAAAGGGCCAGGATTTTCCAGGCCAGCTCCCGCTGGCGTTCGTAGTCGGGGCCGTAGATTTCCGCCACCAGGGTGGACAGCACGGGCGGTCCCGGCGGCACCTCCGCCACCTTGACGCGGGCGCCGTACTTTTTGGCGATCCGGTCAAGCTCCGGCCTCACCCTTTTGGCCACGTCGTGGCTTTTGGCCTTCCTGCGGCCCTTTTCCGCAAGGTTCACCTGGATGTCGGCCACGTTGTTTCCGCGCCTTAGGTCGTAGTGGCGCACGAGCCCGTTGAAGTTGAAGGGCGAGGCCACGCCGGCGTACACCTCGTAGTCGGTCACCTCGTTCACCTTGCGGAGGGCCTCGCCCATCTCCAGGGCGCAGGCCGAGGTGGTTTCGAGGGTGGCGCTTTCCGGCATGTCCAGGATCACCTGGAACTCACTCTTGTTGTCGAAGGGGAGCATCTTCACCTTCACGAGCCCGAACGCCACGAGGCTCATGGAGGCGAGAAGGAGAACCACCACCACGCCGAGAAACATCCAGCGCAGGATCGGCCTTTGGATGAGGGGCGCCATGATCCTGCGGTAGAGGCGCGTGGACCAGTCCTCCTCCGAGTGGGTATCGTCGTGGTGGCCGAAACCCCTCTTGGAAAGGAGCCGCAGGGCCGCCCAGGGGGTCACGATGAAGGCCACCAGGAGCGAGAACACCATGGCCGCGG
>JAKAGN010000203.1 GCA_021815525.1 Deltaproteobacteria bacterium | reverse complement strand
GGCCGTTCCTTATGACGTAGCCAACGGGGTGCTGCATGAAGGAGTTGGCGATCAGAATCCACAGGGCCGAGAGGCTCGACGCCCCGGCCACCAGCCAGATCACGACGGCGTGGGCCTTGCGTGAGAGCCGGTTCCACCCGAAGGCCCATACGCCTATCAGGGTGGACTCCAGGAAGAAGGCGGCGGTGGCCTCGATGGCCAGAAGCGAGCCGAAGATGTCCCCCACGAAGGTGGAGTAGCGGCTCCAGTTGGTGCCGAACTGGAACTCCAGGGAAATTCCCGTCACCACCCCCACCACGAAGTTTATGAGGAAGATTTTTCCCCAGAACTTGGTCATGCGGAGATGGAGGGGGTTGCCGGTCTTGGCGTAGCGCGTCTCCATCACCGCCACCAGGATGGAAAGGCCCAGGGTTAGCGGCACGAACAGGAAGTGAAAGAGCGTGGCCACGGCGAATTGAAGCCGCGATAGCAATAAGGTGTCCATTCCTCCTCCCGGAAAGCGGATGCGTGACGGACTGGCGGCGGGCGATATTCCAAAATAGTGGAAACGCCGCGGGCCGCCGTCTCTTGCGCCTCCGCCGACTTGGGTTTGAAGCGGAAAACTTCTGTGGAAATCCGAAAGCCGTCGAGCCGTGGAAAATGCAAAAAGCGCGCCGGAGCGGAGATCGCGGCTGCCCGCGCGTCACTCCTTGTCAAAAATCAATATTGAGTCTCATTATCTATATTTTAGGGAAAAGTCAAGCGGCTATTTTTGCGGAGTCAATATACCACGTTTGAAGGAAGGATAGAAGATGGCGAGGAGGATGTGCGCCCGGCGTCATGCCCGTTTTTTAGGAAGGGGTGGGGGAGGGGGGGCTGCGGGAGAGAGGGAGACCCCTCCCCCGCGATCTTTTCCGCCATTTCCACCAAGGCCCGGGGACGGGCTGATCCAAAACGATGAGATGCAAGGAAGACGAACCGGGCGCGGGCGTAAGCGTATCGGGATACGTGCGCACCGCGCCCGGCGAAGTCTGACGCCGCAGATCGCGTTTTGGGACAGCCCGTCGTCAAGCGGCGTCGAGTTTCTGCCGCGCCGCCATATCCATGAGGACGCGCTCCCGGGCCTTGTCGATCCCCAGGGCCTTACGCTTCTTGTCGATGTGGGCGATCATGCGCTGGGCCATCTCGTAGGGGTCCACCACGAAGTCCCACTTGCCTAAGCCCTGGCCTTCGAGGCCCTCGGTCAGGTGCTTGTAGAACTTGGTGTTCTTCACGATGGGGAAGGTGACCCCGAAGACGGTGTAGACGCCCGAGGCCACGAAGTAATGGCCTATGGCCACGGCCTTCTCGCTCATCCACTCGGGAGCCGCGCCCGCCACGGGAAGGTCGGCCAGCGAGTTTCCCAGGCCGCCGGTTTTCACCATCTCGGAGGCGGCGATGAGAATCCGGGTGTTGTCCACGCAGGAGCCAAGGCCCAGGACCGGCGGCATTCCCACGGTTTCGCAGACCTCCGCGAGGCCCGGGCCCGCCAGGTGGGCGGCCTCGGGGGTGAGGAGCCCGGCCTTGGCCAGGGCGATCTGGGAGCAGCCCGTCTGGAGCACCAGGACGTCGTTCTTGATGAGTTCCTTCACCAGCTCCACGTGGACCCAGTCCTGCTTCACCCGCGGGTTGGTGCAGCCCACCACGCCTGCAACGCCGCGGATCCGGCCGTTAATTATGTTGTCGTTTAACGGCGTGTAGGAGCCCCGGAAGCTGCCGCCCAGCATGTAGTTGATGTACTCGTAGGAGAAGCCGTGCACGCCCGCGTTCTTGATCTTGGGGATCTCCACCGCAGCGGGCCGGTTCTTGAAACGGGTGATGGCCTGGATGACGATCTCGTCGGTGCAGGCGCGGGGGTCGTGCTCGGCAAACTCCACGTGGGCCGCGCCTTCCAGGCGGCAGCGCGGGTTGGTGGTGAAAAAGCGGGTGCCGTAGCAGTCCGCAACCTTAACGAGCCCCTGCTTGATGCACTGCACGTCCACCGCCATTGCGTCCACAGCGCCCGTCACCAGCACGGCCTCGGTGCTCATGAAGTTTCCGGCGTGGGGAACGCCCCGGCGGGAGAGCATCTCGGCCCCGGAGCAGCACATGCCCACGAGGTTGATGCCCTTGGCCCCGGCCTTGTGGGCCGCCTCCACCAGGGTGGGGTCGTTCACCGAGGCGATCATGGAGTCGAAGAGGTTGGGCTCGTGCCCGTGGATGATGACGTTAACGTGGTCGGCCTTCAAGACCCCCATGTTGACGTCGGCAAGGACCGGCGCTGGGGTGCCGAAGAGGATGTCGCTTATCTCGGTGGAGACCATGCTTCCGCCCCAGCCGTCGGAAAGGGCGGCCTTGAAGGCCTGCTTCGTCAGGTTCCCGTACTCCTGGTCCATGCCGATGTGGGTGCGGTCCACCATTTCCATGATTTCCCGCATGGCCCCGCGGGGCACGATCCCCAGCTTCCGCCAGGTTTCCAGCGTCCGCTCCGGCACGCGCTTCATGAAGGGTATCTCGCCTTCGAGCTGGGTGTAGGTCTTCTCCAGCTCGTCGCAAAGGGCCAGCGCCACCTCCTTCTCGGTCTTGCCCTCGGTGACGATCCCCAGCGACTGGGCCGTCTCCTCAAGCTTTAGGTGGTCCTTTATGGCGTAGTCGTCGATCTTGCCTTCCACCACGTCCCGGAAAAGGGCCAGCATGCTCATTCCGTGGTCGGTGTGGCAGGCCGAGCCGGTGGCCACCATGCGGCCGAAGTTGCGTGCCTGGATGGTGTCGATGGAGGCGCCGCATACGCCCACCTTGCCGTAGGGGTCCTTGGCGTTAAGGCGGCAGGGGCCCATGGAGCAGTGCTTGCAGCAGGCCGACTCCGCGCCGATGGGGCAGGGCTTCATGGACGCCGCCCGGTCGAAGGCGGTCTCCACGCCGTCCCGCTTGGCCTTTTCCAGCATCTGCCTGGTGGCGTCGCAGATGGTGCATTCCGCGATGTCCAGCTCCTTCTTTTCGGGTTTTTCCGCCGAAACGGGTTTGGAGGCTTTCTCGATGGCCATCGGTCGCTTTTCTCCCTTCATGGGTTAGGTTGTGCAGCGACCCCGTCCGCAAGGGGGAAAGCCTGGGGAACGGGGAATTTCTGTCCGATGCTCGCTTAGTTGCGAGTAGTTCTTGTTAGCTAATTTAACAATGGACGCCCTACCTGTCAATCGGTCTGTTTTTTTTCGGGCGGCGGCAAGTTTGCCTGAAACGGGGCCGGAAGCGGCGCTTCGACAAAATGGTCGAGAAGGCGCCCTTTGACCGCCCCAAGGATAACATTTTTAAAAAACGGGACAAATGGATTTTTGTTCGACGATATTGTCGAAGGCCCTCTTGGGGCGGCGAAAGGGCGGTATAGGCTTTTTTTGATTTTATTTCAAAGTGTTATAAAATTTTATGGCCCTTGGCACGGGCCTTGCTACTAAGAATGCCAAACGCCGAACGGGGCGAAGAAACGCCAAGCAAGAAAATCGACAAGGAGGAAGCGAATGAAAAAAACGGCCCTCATCCTCTTGACCGCGGCCATAATAACCCTTCCGCTCTTATCCCTCAACAAGGCCATGGCCAGGGATCAGGGGGACCGCCCCCAGGAGCGGGGCTACCATCACGGCCCCCACGCCCCCGGCGGCGACGGATCCGGCCCGCCCTGCGCCTTCGGCGATCTGAGCGAGAAGGACCGCGCGGCCATCGAAGCCGAGCGCAAGGCCTTCCTCAAGGACACCCGGGATCTTCGCCGCGCAATGGCCGACAAGGAATGGGACCTGCGGCGCGAAATAACCGCCGACAAGCCCGACGCCAAGAAGGCCGCGGCCATCCAGAAGGAGCTTTCGGGCCTTCGGGCCGAGTTCGACCAGAAGCTTTTGACCCATCGTTTGAGGATGCGCGCCCTCATGCCGGATGATGAGGACGGCTTCGGGCCGGGCATGGGCATGGGGCGCTTCCGCGGCGCCGGCGAAGGCGGCGGATGCGACGGCGGATACGGCGGCGGATTTGGTGGCGGTTGCGGTCGGGGGCCCTGCTCCTGGTAGAAAGACCGCGGCTTTTCGGTTCCGGGCGGGAACCCCTCCCCTGCCAGGTTTTCCGAAAACGAAAGGACCGCCACTTTTCGGGACCGGGCGGGAACCCCTCCCCCGCCCGGATCCCCGAAAAGGGATGACCGAAAGACGAGGGATTCTTGAAAAAGACGGTGCCCTATCTGGCCTTGAGCCTGGTTCTTCTGTGGGTGCTGGTGTCCGGCGTCAGCCTGGTTCTGTGGCGCCAGACGGTGGAAACCGCACGGACGGCCCTTGAAAACGAGGCGGACACCCTGGCGGAAAGCATCGCGGGCAGCACCGTCTTCAGCCTGGCTTCGGTAGGTTTTCAGCAGTCGCTTTACCTGGAGGGCCTAAAGCACCTGGCCCGTGAAATAGACCTTTCCCTTTCCGGCGATCCTCAAAAGGACGGGATGCTTCTCGCCCGGGTCGTTTCGGAGCGGGGCCTGGAAGCAGGCCTCATATATGACGCACGCCTACACCTGCTTATTTCCCACCTTACCCCCCCCAAAACGCCGGGGCCGGGAAGCTTCGCGGATGGCGAAGAAAATCCCGGTCCCGGTCCCGCCCGCATCCCCGGATTTCCAGGCCCGGCGATTTTCCCGGGCCTTCCCTCCTCTCCTTTCGGTCCTGCCCCCCCCGGCATGACCTGCTCGACCGAGGGACCCGGATTTTTAGTGATGAAGCTCAAGGCTTTTCTGCTTTCCGGCGCCCGCGAGGCCGTTCTTTCGGAGGCCCAGTCCCCGTTTTGCGGAGGAGGGCCGCCGGTTCTCGCAGTGGCCGTGCGCCGCAGGGACGGCGGAGCCGTGATCCTGAAGGGCCGCCCCAACCCCAAGCGCCCCGGCCGCCACGACCTTGGCAGGCTTTTCGCCACACTGACCCTTTCACCCAAGATCGTTTTCGTGGCCCTGCTCGGCCCCGACAATCGCATACTGGCCCATTCGGACCGCTCCCGGGTGGGGCGCATCTTCCGGCCCGACGCCGACAGGGCCCCCGAATGCCTCGTGCGCTACCGGCCGGTTTCGCTGGACTCCGGCTCGCGGGCCACGCTGGTCCTGGCGCTTTCCACGCGCTCCACCGAAAACCTCTTGAACCAGGCCCGCATAAACATCCTCTCCTTCGCGGGCGCGGCCCTTTTCATGGGCGCCGCTGGGCTCATGGCCATATTCCACCTTCAGCGCAGGAACGATCGGCGGGTCAAGGACCTGGAGGAGGACGTGCGCCGCGCGCGGCACCTGGCCTCGCTGGGCCAGATGGCCGCCCAGGTGGCCCACGAGGTCAGGAACCCCTTGAATGCCATTTCCCTCACCGTGGGCCGCCTGGCCCGCGAGGTTAAGGTGGCCCCGGAAAACGAGGAGGGCTTTCGGCGGCTTTCCGGGGTGATACGCTCCGAGATAGGACGCCTGAACGGCATCGTGGAGGAGTTCCTGGCGCTCGCACGAGCCCCGCGCCTGGCCCTGGCCGAGGCCGACTTCTCCGCCCTCGTGGAGCGCGTGGCCTCCCTCTACCGGGAGGAGGCCGCCGCCGCCGGCGTGAGCCTGGCCGTGGAAAGGCCGCCCGAGCACCTGATTGCCCTTCTGGACGAGGAGAAGTTCCTCCACGTGGCCGCCAACGTGGTGAAAAACGCAATGGACGCCTGCGGCCCCGGCGGAAGCGTCACCGTGACCCTTTCCCGCAGCCCCGGCTTCGT
>JAKAGN010000202.1 GCA_021815525.1 Deltaproteobacteria bacterium | reverse complement strand
CCTGCCCACCTTGAAGATGAAGTCCACGGCCTTTTCGTCGTAAAAGGAGATGTCCACGCCCTCCTCCTCCTCCTGGCCAGCGAAGCAGAACATGCCGTCGTCGGTCATCTCTATCCCGAGTTCCCTGACCACCATCTTGTGGCCTATGAAGAACTCGTCCTCGCCGTCGTTGTAGGTCTCGAGGGTCTTTTTCTCCACGTAGCTGTAGATTTTCTTCAGGACCTCGTCCTTGTCTAGGGCGCGCGATTTTCCTTCTGACGTCATCTGATCCCCGCGGATTTGAGGTTCTCGAAATTTCGCGGGCATTATAGCGGCAGGCGGGCAAAGAGGCAAGGGGCGCGGATGGGGACACCCGCGCAGGCTCCGCGGCGAAGGAAAAGGACGTGTAATGGGCCGAACCGCGGCCCCGGCAACTCGCGCCGGGGCCGCGTAAACGAAGAGCGATGGACACCGACTCACGAAAACGGCGTAAGCATCAGCTTGCGATGGTGGGCCAGATTTTGAGCCACACCCGGGGGTCTTTTGTTATGGCGGAGTAAACCGGCGGAACCTTTTTATCGACGCCAAGGAGGGAGTACACTCCTATCATCGCGCTTCTGACGGATGATTCCACAAGCATCACGCACTCGCCGGACTCCACGAACTGCCCCATGAGGCCAAGGTTGGTGGAGCCCTTGGGCACGGCGGGGGGCCTGTCCTTGATTTTCCGGGTCAGGAAGTGGCTCATCTCGTAAGGCATCATCTGCGGAATGATGTGGGAGGTCTCGATGATTTTCGGAAGCTCCTTCTCGAAACCGAAGTGATGGAGAAGTTCCGTGGCTATTTCGACCCCGTTGCATTCCGTCATGGGCTTTTTCACGAAGTTTCCCTTCTCGAAGGGCTTCAGGCCGCAGGCCAGCCAGATGTACACGTTTTCGGGCTGGTTGCGGAAATGCGGGTGATCGGGAACCAGCACGGACGAATGCCAGTTGGAGTCCGGGAAGGTCACCATGTTGGCCTGGCCGGGCTTGTTGCCGGTGAACTTCTCGTAGGCCTTGAAGAAAGCGGGGTCGTGGCCGTTCACGCAGATCATCATCCACGCGGATTCCTCGATGCGGTCGCAGAAGTTCGTGGGGTTTCCCAGGCCGGGGCGCTTCTTGGCGATGTTTTCCCAAAGGGTCCAGGCCCCGTCCGTCTTTCCCCTTTCAAGCGCCGGAGCCTCGGTCATGGTGCCCCGCCTTGAATCCGCGATCATGGAGCCTATGGTGGCGAAGACGAAATCGCCTTCCCTGACTTCCACTGCCCTTTCCCGCCCGTCCGAAACGCAGTGTATCCGTTCCACGGTCAGTTCCTTGCCGCCGGATTTGAAATCGAAGTCCGTTACCTTCACCCCCATCTCGAAGTTCACGCCGTGGCCCTTAAGCCACTTCACCATTGGCATGGTCATGGAATCGAAGTTGTTGTAGGGCGTAACGATCTCGGCCCTGCCGCTCACCATGTCGCTTAAATCGTGGAAGAACCTTTGCATGTAGCGCTTGGTTTCGGCAAGGTCGTTCCAGTACTCGATGGCGAACATGGAGAAAAAGACCTTCCAGAAATTGGTGTCGAAGAATGACGGCTCGAACCATGAATCGACCCTTCGGTTCTGTATGAGGATGTCCGGCGTGAACAGGAGGCTTATCAGCCGCCGCCTGTGCTTCGGCGTAAGGCCCAGCGACTCCGCGTTGTCCCGGCGCGCGCCCGCGTGAATCAGCCGCGACATGGCGTTTTTCTTGTGGAACCTGTTGTACTGGAAAATCTCTTCTTTTACCGACATGCCCGGCTCGTCCTCCGAAGGAATCGCCGACAGGGCGTCCCACAGGCAGTTGTAGGTGGGGATGTTGAACTTCCAGTCCCCGCGCGTGAAGTAGACCCGGTCGGGGCTTCCCTCCCCGTACAGGGAGCCGCCCTGGTGATCCAGCGCCTCGAACAGGTGGATGTTGCGCCCGGAAACGCCCGCGTCCTTTATCGCAAAGATCGCGGCCGAAAGCCCGGCCATTCCGCCCCCTATTATGTAGAGATTCGTGTCGTTGGTGACCGCGGCTTTCCTGGTTTCCGTGGATGCTTCCTTCATGGCGACCTGCCTTTCTTTGTCTCCTTGCGGGTAAAAACCGCGCCGCTCCTTTCGGAGGCGGCGCTCGAAAAAATCGGCCAAAGCCCGGAAGGGCCTTGTTCCGGCCGGAGAGGACGATAGCTCTACGATCGGTAAATTTTTTGTACTACCTTATGACGCAGCGTGTCAAGAAAAATTTTACAACCGGCAAATAAAATGTCGCCGCCGTTTTTATCCGCAAGAAGCCATCTAAAAAATGATTGTAAACAAGAAGCTGTTATTTCCGTTGAGGCGGTTCCCGGCGCTTTGCCGGGGCGGAAGCGGCCTATCCTTGACAAGCAAGCGCTCCGATTTTAGAAGAAGGTATCGAGGCGAACATAAACCGGGAGGCTCCCGTGAAAAAATTGGTCCGCCGCCTGATCGGCGACGAAAATTATCTCAAAACCTTCGGCTACCTTTCGGACATCTACCAGAGCGTCTTCCTGCGCATAAGGGAGGAGGGGACCGACGTGGTGGCCCGTTTCGTCCAGAAGGGCGATACGGTCTTCGACATAGGGGCCAACGTGGGCCGCTTCACCTCCTACGCCGCGGCCCTGGTGGGCACCAAGGGCCGGGTTTTTAGCTTCGAGCCCCAGGAGTATCCACGGGGAATCCTCTCCCAGATGAAGGCCGTGAGGGGCCTTTCCCAGGTGACCATCGTGGACCGGGCGCTTTCCGACCAGCCCGGCAGCGCCGAAATCATCATACCGTTGAAGGATGGCTGGAAGCCCAAGTCGGCCTGCGGGCACCTGGACGGCGGCGCGGAGGGCCCCCACAAGAAGGAAACCGTGGTCATAACCACCATGGACGCCTTCTGCGAGGAAAACGGGATCGAGCGGCTGTATTTCATAAAATGCGACGTGGAGGGCGTGGAGCTTAAGGTCTTCCGCTCCGGCACCCGGACCCTCACCCGCTTCTACCCGACCATTTATTGCGAGGTGGACAAGCTCTGCTGCGACCGCAACGGCGTGCCGCTGAGGGCCGTGTTTGATTTCCTGGAAAGCCTGGGCTACAGGGCCTATCTGCCGGACAAGAATCGGAAGCTCTTCTACGTGGATCCCGGAAACATCCCCAGGGAAAAGACCGAGTATTTCTTTATCCACCAGAACCGCAGGGACACCCTTCCTCCGGACCTTTTTCAATGACGAGGCGGCGGCTTTCCATCGTACAGCTTCTGCCCGAAATGGACACCGGCGGCGTGGAGGAGACCACCCTGGAGCTTTCAGCGTGGCTCGCCGGGCGGGGGCATCGATCCATCGTGGTGTCGGCCGGAGGGAGGCTTGCGCCCCGGCTCGCGGCCGCCGGAGTTTTGCACGCCACCCTTCCGGTGGGGGAGAAGAACCCCCGGCTCCTTTCGGCCTTCGCGCCCCTTAGAAGGCTCATCATGGAAAACGCGGCGGACGTACTGCACCTTCGAAGCCGAGTGCCGGCCTGGCTAGGCCTGGCGGTTGTGAAAAGCCTTCCCGCCCGCTTGCGCCCGGCCCTCATTACCACCTTTCACGGCACCTATTCGGTGCATTTCTTCTCGGGCGTGATGGCCCGCGGCGAGAGGATCACTTCGGAGTCCCGCTTCATAGCCGGGTACGCCCGCAGGAACTACCGGATCCCGCCCGGGCGCCTCAGACTCATTCCCGCGGGTTACGACGCGGCCCGGTTCCACCCGGGCGCGGCGGGAAAGGCGCGCACGGAGGCGCTTTCAAGGGCCTGGGGCCTTCCAGGAAACCCGCCGCCAGTGATCCTGATGCCCGCCCGCATAACCCCCTGGAAGGGGCACCGCTTTTTCATCGAGGCCCTGGCCCGTATCCGGGAGATTCCCTTTATAGCCGCCTGCGTTGGGGACCCGGCCGAAAAGCCCGCTTACGCGGCGGAGCTTGCCGACATGGTCAAGGCCTCGGGCCTCCACGGCCGGGTGATTTTCCCGGGCCGCGCATCCGACATGCCCGCGGCTTATGCCATCTCCAGCGTGGTGGTCTCACCGAGCCTCGAGCCCGAGGCCTTCGGAAGGGTGGCTATAGAGGCCGCGGCAATGGGCCGGCCCGTCGTGGCCACGGCCCACGGCGGAAGCCTCGACACCGTAAGCCACGGAGTCACCGGCTTCCTGGCTCCTCCCGGCGACGCGACTGCGCTTGCCAGCTTGCTCGAAAGCCTACTTTCCGACAAGCATCTCCGGGACCTTTTGGGCAAAAACGCCGCCCGCCGCGCGGCCCTGCGTTTTTCATCCGTTGCCATGTGCGAGAAGATGGAAGACCTCTATTACGAAATTACCGCGGAGAAGGGACGCCTTTAGGCCATGGGAAAGGTCCTTGTCATAAAGATGAGCGCCTTAGGCGACGTGGTCCGCACCACGCCCCACATCGAGGCCGTGGCGCGCCATCACGAAGGCGACTCCGTCTTTCTCCTGACAGAACGCCTCCACGCCGGGCTTTTCGCGCAGCACCCGAAAATTTCCACGAAGATCATAGACCGCAGCCGTCTTTTCGGCCCCGAAAGCAAGCGCGGCGTAAGCGCCTGGATAGGGGCCGAGTCCTTCGACGCCATCTACGACTTCCAGGGCAACCGCACCAGCCGCGACCTGGTGAAAAGAAGCGGCGCGCGCCTCACCGTGGGCCCGCACCCGGGCTCGGTCTACATGCGGCATCCGCCGAGGGGCTACTCCTACACCGATGATTTCCTGGTGAACTTCATCGACTTCATGGACCATATCCTGGCGGCGGGCGGAATAGGACCTGCCGAGCCTTTGACCTTCTTCCACGTTTCGGAGGCCGAGGCCCGCGCCGTTAAAGAATTCCGCAAGGAAAAGGGCCTTTCGGAGGGCTCCTACGCCCTTATCCACGCCGGAAGCGCGGCGGACTTCCCCTCCAAGCGCTGGCCTCTCGAAAGCTTCCGGGCGCTTTCCGGGAAAATAGAGGCCGCGGGCTTAAGGGCGGTCTTCATGGGCGGCCCGGACGACCGGGAGATCTCAGCCGAGCTTGCGAAAAGCGCGGGCATCGACGCCACGGCCCTCTTTCCGCCGATCGGGGTCTACGAGCTGGCGAAAACCGCACGCTTCGCCGTCACGGCGGACTCCGGCCCCATGTACCTTTCGGCCGCCGCAGGCATCCCGGTTTTCGCCTTTTTCGGGCCCACCTCGGGAATCCGGGCGCACGCCCAGGGCCAGGCCGGGCGCGTCCTTGGGAACCCAGTCCCCTGCGGCCCCTGCTTCCGGAAGCGCTGCCCGAAAAAGTTCGGCCACGCCTGCCTGGACGGGATATCCCCCGAGGCCGTTTTCGCCAAAATAAAGTCCGAAGGACTTCTTCAAGCCAAGAGCGTTTAATGAGCGAGCACGCACCGGAAAGCCTTCCCGTTTCCACCCGCTCCCGGCCCGAACGGCTGGAGAACCTCGCCCTGTGGACCGCTGGATTCTTCCCGGTGGGGCTCGTTCTCGGAAACGCCGTGTTCGAGGGGCTCATGGCCCTTACGGTCATATTCTGGCTGGCCTCGCTGATGACCGGGCGCCGCAACCCCGCGCCCGGGCTTGCGGCGCACCCCCTGGTCATCCCCTGGCTTTCCTGGTACGCCGCGATACTCGTAAGCCTTGTCATGAACGGCCCGGGCAGCAAGGGAGCAGGCCACGACATCGCCTTCGGGCGCGCGGTGCTTTTCGCCTTCGCCATAATGGATATCGGAAGCCGCAGAT
>JAKAGN010000201.1 GCA_021815525.1 Deltaproteobacteria bacterium | reverse complement strand
CTTTTTCCCCAAACGGGTCGTGGCCGTCAAGGGCAACATGGACGGCGCGAACCTCCCCTTACGGGGCAAGGAAATCGTGCGGATGATGGATTTTTCCATCGGTCTCATCCACGGGTGGGGCTCACGCACGGGCCTGGAGGAGCGCATAATGCCGGAGTTCGAGGACGTGGACGCCATTTGCTACGGCCATACCCACACGCCGGCCAACCACATCAGGGACGGTATTCTCCTGTTCAATCCGGGCGCCTTCGCGTCCGGCTCGGCCGGGATACTGACGCTGGACGAAGAACGCGGCATTTCCGGGCGCATAATCGCCCTCTGACATTTTCTCCACGGGAGTAGGAAACGATGCAAAGCGCGGTATGGGAAACGAATTTTCCGGATCTGCCCGAGCCCAAGCGGGGCAAGGTCCGCGACATGTACGACCTGGGGGACGCCCTTTTGATGGTGGCCACGGACCGGCTCTCGGCCTTCGACGTGGTGCTCCCGGACCCGGTGCCCGACAAGGGCAAGGTCCTGACGCAAATCTCCCTTTTCTGGTTCGGCGTGATGGAAGGCCTGGTCAAAAACCACGTCATAACGGCGGATGTCGCCGGCTATCCCAAGATTTGCGCGCCTTACTCCGAAACGCTGGCCGGCCGCAGCATCCTGGTCAAAAAGCTCAAGCCGCTGCCCGTCGAGTGCGTGGTGCGCGGCTATCTTTCGGGCTCCGGCTGGACTTCCTACAAAAAGGACGGCAGCGTCTGCGGCATCGCTCTTCCGCCGGGCCTCGTGGAATCCCAGAAGCTTCCCGAGACCCTTTTCACCCCCACCACCAAGGCCGAGGCCGGAGTCCACGACGAAAACATCACCTTCGAGGAGACAGCGGGGCTTTTGGGCCGCGAAACCGCCCTTAAGGTGCGGGACCTGACCCTTGCCGTCTACGAACGCGGCTCGGAGCTTGCGGCCCAAAAGGGCATAATAATCGCCGACACCAAGTTCGAGTTCGGCCTATCGGACGCGGGCGAGATATACCTCATCGACGAGGTCTTGACCCCCGACTCCTCCCGCTTCTGGCCCAAGGACTCCTACGAGCCCGGCCGCGGCCAGGATTCCTTCGACAAGCAGTACGTGCGCGATTATCTCACCGAGATCGGCTGGAACAAGAAGCCGCCCGCGCCCAAGGTGCCGCAGGACGTCATCGCCCGCACGCGCGAAAAGTACCTCCAGGCCCTCACCCTTTTGTCGGGTCATGGCCTGAAATAGCACGCAATCGAAAGAACGTGATTCTGCCCCTTAAAAATATCCGCCTGAGCCTCGTGGATACGGGCGATGAAACCTTCCGCGTATCGGACCCCGCGGGCGCGTCGCTCCTCGCCGAATCCATCCGGGCCGTTGGGCTTCTGAACCCGGTGGTCCTGCAGGAGAACGGGAAGGGCGGATACCGGATCGTCTCGGGCTTCCGCCGGATCGCGGCCCTGCGGAGCCTGGGTTGGGACGAAATCCCCTCTCGCGTGGCCACGGCGGAGGCGGATTTCGACGGCTTGGCCTTTCTCGCGGTGAGCGAGAACGCGGCCTCGCGCCCTCTTTCGATTATGGAAGAGTCCCGGGCCGTGGCGCTCCTGGGCCCCGGCCGGCCCTGGGAGGAGCGGACGAAGCTTGCGGAAAAGGCGCTCCGGCTCGCCGCGAACCCCCGCCATCTTGAAAGGCTGGAAAGCCTCTCAAGGCTTCCGGCCTTCATTCGAGAGGCCATTTCATCCGAAGCCGTGGCCTTTGCAATGGCCCTCACGCTGGGGCGGCTCCCCGAAGACGACGCCCGAGTGCTTGCAGAGCTTTTTTCCATCTTGAAGCTTTCCTTGAGCAAGCAACGCGAACTCCTCGATATTTCAACCGATATATCGAAACGCGACGAGGTGGCCCTCCGGGAGGTCCTGGCCGGTCCGGCAATCGCGGCAATTCTCGAAGAAAGCGGCGGGGACAGGGGGCTTGCGGCCAGGCGCGTGCGGGAGCACCTGAAGCGGCGGCGCTTTCCGCATCTTTCGGCGGCCGAGGAGAACTTCTCGCGGAACGCGGCCGAGCTTCGCCTTCCGCAGGGCGCCGCCTGGGAGCCCCCGCCCTTTTTCGAGGGGGAGCAACACACGCTCTCCATCCGCGTGAAAAGCCGCGCGGAGCTTGCGGCCCGTAAGGACTTGGTGGCCTCGCTGCTGGAAAACCCCGCTCTTTCGCGGATTCTTCCGTAAGCCCCCGTGATGGAGCGCTTATACATAGACGCCGCGGCAATCGATTTCCCGGCGGTCAGCGTCATTCGTAGCCGTCTCGCGGGCGTTCCGGTCGAGATCCTCGACGGCCCAAGCGCGGTGTTCCGTTGTGTGGAGGCCGCGTCCGACCCCATCGCGGCCGGCAAAAGGGTGCTGTATCTGGCCGTCAACCGGGGCCGCTTCCTTAGGCCCTGCCCGGGAACCCGCAACTACCACTGCTGCGGCTATCAAATCCTCCACGTGGGCGCGTTCTGCACCATGGACTGCGCCTACTGCATCCTCCAGGCCTACTTCCACCCGGCGGTCCTCACCTTTTTCGTGAACCACGAGGATTTATTCACCGAGCTTTCGCAAACGCTGGCCGAACGCCCGGCAAACGTCCGCCGCCTGGGCACGGGGGAGTTCACCGACAGCCTCATCTGGGAGCCCCTAAGCGACTTGAACGCCCGCCTCGTGAGCCTTTTCGGCGCACAGGACCACGCGGCGCTTGAGCTGAAATCCAAGAGCACCGCCGTGGACCGGCTCTTAGGTCTTCCTCATAACAGGAAAACCATCCTGGCCTTTTCCGTCAACACCGGGGCCGCCATCCGCGAAAACGAACGCAGGACCGCCCCGCTCGAAGCGCGCCTCGCCGCCGCCGAAAAGAGCGCGGCGCACGGCTTTCCGCTGGCCTTCCACTTCGACCCCATGATCCTCTACCCGGGCTGCGAGGCCGAATACGAAGAGGTGGCCCGCGCCATCTTCCGCCGCGTTCCGCAGGATTCCGTGGCCTGGGTGAGCCTGGGAACCTTCCGTTTCATGCCGGATCTGAAGCCCATCGTGGCGCGCCGCTTTCCGGCCTCGAAAATCCCTTACGGCGAGTTCATTCCGGGCGCCGATGGGAAGATGCGCTACTATAAGCCCCTCCGCACGGCGCTTTTTACGAGGGTCGCCGCCGCCATCCGCGAGGCGGCCCCGTCCGTCACCGTGTATTTTTGCATGGAGGACGACGCGGTCTGGCGCGAGGCCCTGGGCTTTTCCCCCGATGAAAAAGGCGGCCTCGCCCGGATACTGGACGAGGCCGCCTCCCGCGTGTGCGGAATCAGCATTTGAATCGAAAGAGAAGGCGCTGCTGAGCCACCCGCGAAATCCCCCGTGATTCAGGGACATCGGGAGCTTTCCGGCTCATCACTTGCTTTCCGGCCCGTCCTCCTCCTCATCGGCCGCGGGCTCCGGCGGCCTCTTGATGCGGGTGGGCCTCACCAGGGGCGAGGCCGCAGGCTGAGCCGGCGGGGCGATGGCCGGCGGGGCGCTGCGCTCCTCCCGCCTCTTGTGGCGAAGCCAGACGAGGTAAATGAGGATGATGACGAGCGCCCAGGGAAGAATGGTCAGGAAGGCCAGCACCATGAAATGCACGGACCCGGCCATCAGCTCCATGCCCTCGTTGAAGGCCGACTTGATGGACTCCCAGATGGGCCTGAAGGGCGAGCTCACCACGAGCGAGGCGGGGGTTTCGGGCTCCGCGATCTCCACAGTGACCGAGCTCGTGTCGGTCAAAAGGTCGAAGTTCCGCTTCCGGGCCTCCATCTCCTCGATCTCGCCGCGTATCCGCGCCACCTCCCGGGCAACCTCCAGGATTTCCGAAAGACGTCCGCTTCTCTCGTGGAGAATTTTAAGGACCTCCTCCTCCGTTGACTTGGCGTTGCGGATGCGGGCCTCCAGATCCACGTACTGATCGGTGATGTCCTGGCCGCTCGATGTTTCCTTCACTATTTTTCCGAGAGCGCGCACGCGGGCGAGAAAGCCGCCCAGGGACCCGGGAGGCACCCTGAAGGTGACCGAGCCCTTAAGGGTGCCGTCCTCGCGGCGGTCCTTGGCGGTCTGGATGACGTAGGCCCCCGATTGCTCGGCCACCTTGTCCAGGGCGTTGAAGGCGGCCGTGGCGCTTTTCACCTCGAGGGATACCACGAAGGAAAGTATGATCTTGCGTCCGGCCGCAGCAGGCTTGCTCTTTTGGAGACCGCTTGCCGCCGAATCGGCCGAAGGAGCCGCCTCGGACCGGGCCTCGGCCGGAGCGGCTTCGTCCGGAGCGGGAGCTGCGGGGGCGGCCTCCATCGCGGGAGCCTCCTGTGGCGGTGGAGGAGCCGGCGGGGCCTCCTCCATTTTCTTGCAGCCCACGGCCGCCATCACGAGAAAAACCAGGCAGAGGGCCGTGAGAAGACGGAGCCCCGCGTGCCGGTCGGCGATCCCACGCCTCAAGCCAAGCGGCCGTGCGTTCGTTAGCGCCATGATTGCCTCCATGCGAAAGAATTAAAGGCCGCCCGCCGGAAATTTTTCAGCGCCACTCGGCGGAATCCATGATCCTATAGGCGTCGTTTCCTACAAGGTCCGAAAGGATTTTCCTCAAAACGCCCCGGCGCTCCAGCTCCCCGAAGGCGAAGGTAAGGGCCGCCGCGTCGGAGTTCCAGGTGGGGGTCACGCTCTTGGTGGAAACGGTCCGGCCCTCGTCCACCAGGGCCGCGCAGAGGATGTAGAGGGACACGGCCTCAACCGAAAGCCCCAGGCCGAAAATTTTGCGGTCCATGCTGCTCCGTTCGCGTTCGCTCATGCGCATTCCGTTTCTCGGGCGGCTTGTAACCGGCCCGGCTTGACTTTGACCACGCCATCGGATAGGTCACGTCTGTCTTGGCGCGGGCGCTGATTTTGGAAGGCTTGGACCTTTCATACCCCGTTTCGGATTTTCTTTCAAAAAAATAAAGGCCGTAAAAAACCCATGATCGGCATCTTCGACTCCGGCATAGGCGGGCTCACCGTGGCCTCGGCCGTCATACGGGAATTTCCCGACTGCGACGTCCTCTACTTCGGCGACACCGCCCGCACCCCCTACGGCACCAAGAGCGCGGAAACCATCGAGCGCTACTCCATAGAAAACACCCGTTTCCTTATGGATCGCGGCGCAAGCATCATCGTCATCGCCTGCAACACCGCATCCTCCGCCGCAACCGAGCGCCTCCGGGCCGAGTTTTCCGTGCCGATATTCGAGGTCATCACCCCGGCCGTCAAGATGGCCCTTGCGGACCCCAAGTCCAAGAGGATAGGCGTCATCGGCACCCGGGGCACCATCGGAAGCGGCATCTACGAAAAAAAGATAAAGGCCCTTGCCCCGGATAAATCGGTCGTGAGCGAGCCCTGCCCGCTTCTCGTGCCCCTGGTGGAGGAAGGCTGGCTCGAAAAGCCCGAGACCCGCATGATAGTGAAGGATTACCTCCACCCCTTGAAAACCCGCCAGGTGGACACCCTGATCCTGGGCTGCACCCACTACCCGGTGTTGAAGGGCATCATCTCCCGGAAGATCGGAAAACGCGTCCGCATCATAGATTCTTCCCTGGCGGTGGTGGAGGCCATGAAAGAATATATGGAAGAGCACCCCGAGGTCAAAAAGGAGCTGGGAAACCAGGGCCGCCTTTCCGCCTACGTCTCCGACATAACCCCCCAGTTTTCCAAGATCGCCAAGATGATCCTTAACAGGAGCGTGCCGCTTTCCAAGGCCTCCAGCGTGTGAGCGAGCAAAGGGCCTCGAGCGCCGC
>JAKAGN010000200.1 GCA_021815525.1 Deltaproteobacteria bacterium | reverse complement strand
CAAAGGGACGCGACCCCGGAGCGGGGCGAGGCGGGGGTGGAGGGGGGGGAGGAGGCGCCGCTTCGAACAGGAGCCGCCGGAAATCCGCCATGCTTTGAGGCCGGTCCTTGGGATGCAGCGCCATGCCCGCCAATATTCCGCGGCCAGGGAGCCCCGGCCGCATCAGGTTTTCCGGGAGGCGGAGACTATCCTCCACAAACCTGTCCTCGGCGGAGGGCGGGTGCTCGCCGGTCGCCGCGAAATAGAATGTTGCGGCCAGGGAGTAAACGTCCGAGCTGGGATGGGGAGCCGCGGCGCTATACTGCTCAAGGGGGGAGTAGCCGGACTTCACCACCCGGTAAATGCTGGAAAGGCCTCCGGAGCCCCGCGCCTCGGCGAGCTTCGTCTCCCGGGACACGGAAATCTTCACCGAGGCGCCGAAATCGATGATGACAGGCCTTCTGTCGTCCAACACGATGATGTTGTCGGGGGATATGTCCCGGTGGACGATGCCCTGGGAGTGTATGAGATCCAGGGCGTCCAAGAGCCCCTTTTGAATCTCAACAAATAACAGCGCGTGCTTGTTGGATATTTTCCATTCGAGAGTCCGCCCCCCAAGGTGCTCCATGACAAGGTAGACGGAGTTGTGCTGCTCGAAGTAATCGTGAACCGTAACGATGTTGGGATGGCTGATCCTGGCGAGCTTCCTGGCTTCATCGAGAAGAGCCGCCTTTCCCCGGGCGAAGATGCGGCTGGCCTCGGTGCCCCGGGGTTTCAGGTTCCTGGAGTTCATCTCGCGGGTCGCTATGTCCCGCGGGAAAAACTCCTTGATGGCCACGCGCCTGCCCATCTTGAGGTCCCGGGCCAGGTAGGTGACGCCGAAGCCTCCCTGCCCCAGGGTTTCTTCGATTACGTAGCGCAGGCCCTCGCCCAGTTCGGTTCCGGGGGGAAGAGGCAGCGGTTGCTCGTCTTGCGCCTCCTCCACGGGAAATGCCTTGCCACACTCACTGCAGAACTTGGCGGCCGGGGGATTCGCCGCGCCGCAATGGGGACAAGCCTTGGCGTTCATGCTCACCTTTCACGTCTATTGCCTATGTGAAAATGCCGTCGAAGCAGGCGGATAGGCGCTCCCCGTCTCCTGCGGCTCCGATGGCGCTGGCCGGGCCCTTTCCCGTCAGGCCTCCTCGCACCACTCCAGGGGCAGGTCCGGCGTCTCCAACGGCTGGTCCGGGTACTCACGGTTGATGGCGAGAAAATCGTCCAGGTTTTCCAGGAAAACGTCCACCAGCTTCGGATCGAAGTACTTGCCCCGCTCCTCCCGGATGCGGTCTATGACCTTCGGAAGCTCCCAGGCCTTCTTGTAGATGCGGCTGTGGGTCAAGGCGTCGAACACGTCCGCCAGCGCCGTGATGCGCCCGAAGATGTGGATGTCCTCGCCCGCGAGCCCCTGGGGGTAGCCCCGCCCGTCCCAGTGCTCGTGGTGCTGTAGGGCCACTATGGCCGCGGCCCGGCTGATCTCCCGGTTGGACTTGGAGAGGATCTCGTGCCCGATCCTGGTGTGGGCCTTGATGATCTCGAACTCCTCCTTGGAAAGGTTACCGGGCTTCAGGAGTATGGAATCCGCCACCCCCACCTTCCCCAGGTCGTGCATGGGGGATGCCATCCGCAGGAGCGAGGCCTCCTTCCTGGAAAGCCCCGCCTTCTGCGCCAGCGCGTAGGAGGCCTCCGCCACCCGCCGCACGTGGTTACCCGCCTCCCGGGAGCGGTTCTCCAGCACCTCGCCTAAGGTCATTATCATCTCCTTCTGGGTGTCCACCAGCTCCCGGTGAAGGTAGATGTTCTCGAAGGCTATCCCCACGTTGGTGGAAAAGATGCGGATGAGATCGCGGTCGAGGTCCGTGAGGTGCCGGCAGCCCCTTACGTAAAGAAGGTTCCGCGCCCCCGAGGAGGTGGGGAAGTAGCCCACGTAGGCGTCGTCGATGTAGAGGCTCTTCTGCTCCGAGAGCGCCTGCGAGAGGTGCGCCAGGACATCCTGCGGCAGAGCCCCCTCGATGTCCTTGTCCACCGCGTTCTCGAAGTTCCCGGTGGCGGCGATTATGCGGAACGCGCCCCGGTGCTGGCTGGCGGTGAAGCCCGAGGACTCCACGTACACCGAGCTTTCGTCCATGTGGAGGATGGAAAGCAGCTGGGTGAGCGCGCCCTTGGCGAAGTTCCGGAGCGACTGGGCCTCGAACAGGCAGGCCGAGGAGGCGATGATCTGCTCCAGGCCCCTGCGGTTCTTCTCGATGATGCGCAGGTCCCGGTAGGCCCTGAGAGCCGCCGTCACCGTGGTGAAGAGCTTCTGGGCGGTAAGCTCCGTCTTTTCCTTGTAATCGTTGATGTCGTAGAGGGCTATGACCTCCCGCTCCGGGGCCTTGCCGGGCTGGCCGGTGCGCAGCACGATGCGCACGAACTCGTTCTTGAGCCCCGTGCGGATCTCGCGGGCCAGCGCGAGGCCCGAGTCGTCCGTCTCCATCACCACGTCAAGGAGGATGATGGCGGTGTCGGGATGGGCCAGGAGGAGCTTCCTGGCCTCGCGCCCGCTGAAGGCGGAGAGGAACTCCAGGGGCGCCCCCTCGAAGCTGTAGTCCGCCAGCACCATGCGGGTGATGTTGTGAACGTCCGGCTCGTCGTCGGCGATTATGATCTTCCAGACGTGCGCGGGCCGGGCTCCCGGCTCCTCGGCGGCCGCTTCGTCCGCGAAAAGGAGCCTGTCGTCTTCGGGCATGGGTTTTTCCGAGAGCGTCATGATGCGCCTCCCCCTTGCTGCATAGGGATCAGAATGGAAAAAACCGTTCCGTTGCCGGGCGTGCTGGCGGCGGCGATTTTTCCCCCCAGTTTCTGGGTCACCAGGTTGTAGACTATGTGCATCCCTAGGCCGGTCCCGCCCTGGGCCCGCTTGGTGGTGAAAAAGGGCACGAAGAGGTTTTTGAGGGTCTCGCGGTCCATGCCCTTTCCGCTGTCCATGTAACGGATCATGAGGTTGTCCCGGTAAACCGAGACATCGAGCCTTATCTGCCCCTTCTCTATCCCCTCGAAGCCGTGGATCAGGCTGTTCATCACAAGGTTCGTAACGATCTGCGAGAGGGCCCCGGGGTATGAGTCGATCTCCAGGTCCTCGGGACAGTTGACGGAAATGGTGTGGCCCGTCCGCTTGTACTTGGGCCGAAGCGACAGCAGTATCTCGTCTATGTACTTCCTGAGGAAAAAGCGCCGGCGCTCCTCGGTGGACTGGTCGACCGCCACCTGCTTGAAGCTCTTGATGAGGCCCGAGGCGCGCTTCAGGTTGGTGAGGATGGTGGTGGTGGCCTCGCCGGCCGTGGCCAGGTACTTTTCGAGGTCCGACTCGCGCACGCTCTTCTCGCGGAACTTCCGGGCCAGATCCGCCGTGCGCTCCTCCAGGAAGGAGGCCGCCGTCACGCCGATGCCCACGGGCGTGTTGATCTCGTGGGCCACCCCGGCCACCAGATCGCCCAGCGCCGCCATCTTCTCCGACTGCACCAGTTGAACCTGCGCGCGCCGCAGGGTTCCCAGGGATTCCTGGAGCGCCGAGTTGGCCTGCTGGAGCTGGCGGGTGCGCTCCACGACCCGGTGCTCCAGCTGGGCGTTCAGGCGCCTTATTTTTTCCTCGGCCAGCTTGCGCTCGGTTATGTCCGACACCATGGCGAAGGAGCCGGCCACTCCCCGGATATCGAACAAGGGCGCGCTTTTCACCAGGCAGTCCACCTCAGAGTTGTCCGGCCGCCGGAAGGCCACCTCGAAGGAGCTTTTCTCGCCCTGGTTGATCCATTCCATCTCCTTCAACAGGAGGTTGGCGTTTTCGCCGTCCACGAAGTCGAAGAGGCTCTTTCCCAGGACCTCCTCCTTGCTTCTCCCGAATATGTGGCACATCTCCGGGTTGACGTCCCGCACCAGGGCCGAGGAGTCCAGCTCGAAGAAGCCCTCGTTGGCGGTTTCGAGGAGCATGTGCACGCGCTGCTCGTTTTCGAGGGACTTCTTCTCCACGTTCCTGTGCCGCTCTATCTCCTCCTCTAGCCTCCGGTTGATCTCGGAAAGGGACTCCTCCCGGTCCCGCACCTGCCCCACCATGTGGCGGAAGCGCTCCATTATGGTGCGCAGCTCCCGCTTGTCGGTGTCCCCCAGGGCGTGATCGTAATCGCCCCGGCCGATGCGCTCGATGCCCCAAAGAAGAGCGGTTATGGGGCGCTTGACGTAGGACTTCAAGAGCAGCCGGCTCATGCCCACAAGGGCCAGGACAATCACTAAAAGAGTGCCCAGGCTCGAAAGCAAGACCCTCCGGTTCTGCTCCCTGGAGGGCCGCCGCGTGAGCCCCACCTCCACGAAACCTATGGCGCGCCCCTCCCGGATTATGCTCCGGCTCTCCACCAGGAGGTCCTCGTCCTCGGGCTCGTCCCGGGAGTAAAGCACCCGCCCGGTCTCCTCCACCACCCTAAGCCGCGCTATGAGATCGTTGGAGGCGTAGGCGTCGGCGATCTTGCCCACCGCCGTCTCGTCCAGGTTCCAAAGGGGAAGCTCCAGGCTCTTTGCAAGGTAGTAAAGATAATCGCCCGCCTCCTTTTCAAGCTCCTTGTCGGAGCGGTGGAGCAGGAAAACGTAGTTGAACACCATGGCCGCAACGGACACCGCCACCACCACCAGGACGAGGCCTATGGTGAGGTCCCTGGTTATGGAGCGGGCCGCCTTCTTCTCGGGCGGACGCCTGGACTCCTGGAATTCTTGGCTGCTCTTGTCCATGCGTCGTCAACCGGACGGGCGTGATGGGCCTATTTTTGGCACCTGCCGACAACATCCTAAAATCATAATGATAAACGCCTATCGCCCCCGCCGGCACCAATACGCCGAAACCGCTCCAGAAACACCAGCTAAGAACGCGGGGCCGAAAGCTAAAGTACACCGTGAATTGGACTGCGCATCATGTTATAATAGGTCGGGCTCAAAATGCAAATCGGTCCTTGCCGTTTTCCGGGCCAAACACAATAAAATCCGCGGCGGCCGGCCGCTTCCGGAGAATCTCCCATGAAAACACGGCGCATCCTCATGGTCCTGGCGCTTTCCGCGGCCCTTTTCGGTCGGGCCGAGGCCGCCCCTGCCACCCTGACCCTGGCCTGCGAGGACCGCGAAAACTACCCCGCCGTCATGGGCGAGGGCGGCGACATCGCGCCCCGGAACCCGGGGCTGTCCATCGAGCTTCTAAACCTGGTTGGAAAAGACCTTGGAATACGCATAAGCTTCATCCGCCTGCCCTGGAACCGCTGCAAGAACGAGCTGCGATACGGCAAGGTGGACGGAATCTTCGACACGGGCTACGCGCCCGAGGAAAGAATGATAGGCGTATTTCCCATGAAGGCCGGGGCGCCGGACCCCGAACGGCGCATGAACATGGTGAGCTTCGCCGTGTACGTGGTCAAGGGCTCCGGCGTGAGCTGGGACGGCGGCTACTTCACCCCGAAAAACCTCCGGATCGGCGTGCCGATGGGCTACTCCGTGGCGGGAGACATCCGGCGCCTGGGAATCGCGGTGGAGGAAAGCCCGGGCATCGAAACCGGCTTCCGGAAGCTCGCCTACGGCCGGATCAACGCCTTCGTGGCCCCCGAGTCGGCCGGCGACCACCTCAAGAAAGCCCGGAGCAAGGACTTCCCCTCCATCATCCGCCTGGACAAGCCCTTCACCACCCAGCCCTTCTACCTCATGTTCTCGCACCAGTTCTACAGCAGGAACCGCGCCCTGGCCGAGGCCATATGGGAGGCCGTGGCCGTGCTCCGCGAGTCCGA
>JAKAGN010000199.1 GCA_021815525.1 Deltaproteobacteria bacterium | reverse complement strand
GAAGAGGACCTCGAACACGGCGTTCAGGGCCACGAGCCCCGCGCAGTACTCGCGGTCGCCGCCCGCCAGATCGTTCCACACGATCACCATCGCGATGCAGCGCGCGAGCCCTATCAGCATGAGCCCCACCATGTATTCATGATGGCCGGATAAAAAAACCACGGCCAGGAAAAACATGAGGACGGGCCCGATGATCCAGTTCTGGACCAGCGACAGGAGAAGCACCCGGGTGTTGCGGAAGACGCTTGAAAGCTTCTCGTACTTCACCTTGGCGAGCGGCGGGTACATCATGAGGATGAGCCCGAAGGCGATGGGTATGTTGGTGGTGCCCACCGAAAAGCGGCCCACCGCGTCCTTCACGCCCGGGAAAAAGTATCCGGCCGCCACCCCCGCCGACATGGCGGCGAAAATCCAGAGCGTGAGGAACCTGTCCAGAAACGAGAGGTTTTTCGGAATCGACGGCGTCATGGCGTTTTCCATTTCTCAGGTTTTTTCTTCGAGCACACCCGGGAGCCTCTCCACGAAGGCCCGTATCTCGTCCCGCACCCGGCGGTAGTGGGCTAGCGCCTCCTCCTCGGACCTCGCGTTTTTGGCGAGAGCGGGCGGGTCGTCGAACCCTGCGTGCCGCATCCTGATGGGCGGCGGCATCACCGGGCAGGCGGCCTTGGCGGAGTCGCACAGGGTCACGGCGTAGTCGAAGGATTCGTCGTCGAACTCGGAGACGTGCTTCGACCGGGCTTTCGAGATGTCGATCCCGGCCTCGGCCATCACCTTCACGGCCAGGGGGTTTAAGCCGTGGACCTCCACCCCGGCCGAGCGCGCCTCTATGGCGTCACCCTTCAAGGCGTTGGCGAAGGCCTCGGCCATCTGGCTTCGGCAGGAGTTACCGGTGCAGAGAAAGATGATGCGGATTTTTTTGTCCACGCGCCTTTTCCCTTGGCTTGGGTGCCTCGGCTTGGGTACCTCAAACCTATCTCGTCAGAAAACCGCGTTGAAAATGTAGCCCACGATAAGGATGCCCACCGACACCACCCCCACGAAAACGGCGATGAGCTTCATTGTGAGGACCTTCCGCAGGATCACGGTTTCGGGCAGCGAAAGCCCGATCACCGCCATCATGAAGGCAAGGACCGTCCCTAAAGCCGCGCCCTTTTCCAGGAGCGCGTGCACCACAGGTATTATGCCCGCCGCGTTGGAGTACAGGGGCACCCCCAGGATCACCGCAAGGGGCACGCTCCACCACGCGTCCCTTCCCATGAAGGAGGCCATTAGGCCCTGGGGCACGTAGCCGTGGATGCCGGCGCCCACCGCGATCCCGGCAAGGACGTAGGGCCAGACCTTTCCGACGATCTCCCTGACGGCGCTTTTCCCGGCCTCTATCCGCTCCGAAAAGGCCGTCCGCCCGGGCTCGGCGTCCAGCGCCGCGGCCTGGACCTCGTAGACCCAGCCCTCCACCCAGCCTTCCAGCTTGAGACGCCCTATGACCCAGCCGGCGAGGATGGCTATGACAAGGCCCGTCGTCGTGTAGAGGGCCGCCACCTTCCAGCCGAACATGCCGAAAAGGAGCACCACCGCCACCTCGTTGATCATGGGGGCCGCGATGAGGAAGGAGAAGGTGACTCCAAGGGGCACGCCGGCCTGCACGAAGCCCATGAACAAGGGCACCGCCGAGCAGGAGCAGAAGGGCGTGACTATCCCAAGGCAGGCGGCGAGGACGTTCCCGGCGGTCTCGCGCCTTCCGGCAAGCATCTTCCGGGTCCGCTCGGGCGTGAAGTACGTGCGCACGATGCCCACGCCGAAAACCACCAGGAGCAGAAGCATGAGCACCTTGGGGGCCTCGAAGAGAAAGAAGGCCACGGCCGAGCCCAGGCGCCTTTCCAGGGAAAGCCCCAGCAGGCCGCTGGTGGCGAAGTCCGCCGCGGGCTTCAGGCGCGCGTAAACGGCGTACCACAAAACCAGCAGGGCCGCAGCCTTCGCGGCCGCCGAAAAAAAGGCCCGCGCCCGGCCCGGCTGGGCCGCCTGCGCGGAATTTTCAAGATTTTCGGTGTGTTCCATGACACGCTTTCCCCGCCCCTCCTCATCCATCCCGGGGGCGTAAAAAATTTTTCCGCGCCTTCTCAGTCTCCGAAATCGAAGCCCGAAAGGTAGGCGGCAAGCTTTTCCCCGTTTTCCGGTGATATTTCCGGGCAATCGGCCGCCCCCTTCACGCCCTCGGCCGCCCGGGCGGCGAAGACCAGGCAGGTGGGAAGCCCGCATTTTCTGCAGTTGGTCCGGGGCAGGAGCTTGAATATGGCGAAGACTTGGGGCGTCTCGATACCGTCGTACTTGGGGCTGATGTTCCGCCGGTTCTCCCAGGCCTCGTTGATCTCGCGCATAAGCCACGCCAGTATCCGGTCGGCCTCGTCCTCGTCCGCAAGGGCGTTCACCGCTATTTCCCGCGCGCCCACCTTGATTATCTTGCCGTGGGCCCTAAACATCACCGCCGGCGGTTCGGCGAAGTAGCGGAAGCCGCCCAGCACGGCGTTCAGGTACGGAAGCGCTTGGGAGACGTCCTCGTTCAAGACGGCCCGGCAGTGCACCGACTCGAAGCTCGGGTTGCACTCGGGCCGGAAAAGCTCCTTGCTGTATCCGGAAAGAAGCATGGCCCAGCCTTTCGTCACTTGCCGATCCAGGCCAGGATCTCGGCCTTTCCCGGAATCTTCCCCACGGATTTCACCTTGCCGTCCACCACCACGGCCGGGGTGGACATGACGCCCGCGCGGGCGATCTCCATCATGTCGGTCACCTTCTCCACGGTGGCGTCGCTTCCGGCCTCGGCCAGGGTGGCCCTCACCATCTCCTCGGCCTTCTTGCACTTGGCGCAGCCGGGTCCCAGTATCTTGATGTTCATGGAATCGTCCTTTCGATTTTCGTTGCCGCCCCGGCCGGAGCGGCGTCCATCAACTTCATTCCAGATCCGCAGATGTCCTCCCGCCGGATGCCGGAAAGCCGCGAAACAAGCTCCGCGACCCCCGGGTCGCCGGCGAGCCAGCCCCTGATGGCCGTCAGGAAGGCCGCCGCGTAGGGGTTATCCCTTCCGTCCGCAAGGGAGTAGTTGACCCAGAGGCCCTCCTTCTCGCGCCGTACAAGGCCCGCGTCCTCCAAGGCCTTAAGGTGCCGCGATACCGTGGGCTGGGCCAGCTTCAGGGCCTCGGTGATCTCGCACACGCACAAGACGCGGGCTTCCAGCATCTTGACGATTTTCACCCGGTTGGGATCCGACAGGGCCTTTGTGACTCGAATAAAATTTTTCATGGCCACCCCTTATATAGCTAAATTGTAATATAGCACTATAGTCATGCCGCGTCAAGGGCGTCGTAAAAAAATCCGGAAGAAGGGCGTGGTTAAAGATTGACGAGGGAAAGGACGCCCGCCTCGCCGTCGAAATGGGCCAGGCGGCCGGCGTAGAGGGGCGGGCGGCCGCAGAGGAGCCGCACGGCCTCCTGGGCGGCCAGGCCCGCGATGACGTTCACCGTGGGGGCGAGGACCGAGACCGGGCCGGGCTCGGCGGCGCCGGACGGGTAGAGGCGGTCGAGGGTTTCCGGCCGGCCGGGCAGGAAGGTGGAGACGTGCCCGGAAAAGCCCGCCGCCGCCGCGTGGACAAAGGGCACCCGGAGCCTGCGGGCGGCCGCGAGGGCGCATTTCCTGGGCGCGACGGCGTCCAGGCCGTCCAGGGCCGCGTGGCAGCCGAAGAGCACCCGGGCGGCGTTTTCGGGGCCGATGGGCTCCTCGTGGACCCGCACCCGGACCCAGGGGGCGACGTCGCGGAGGATGCGGGCGGTTTCCCGGACCTTGCCGGCGCCCAGGTTGCTTACGGTGCAGGCCGCCTGGCGGTTTAAGTTGCTCTCCGCGAAAACGTCGCCGTCGCAGAGCACCAGCCGCCCCACCCCGGCCCGGGCCAGCATGAGGGCCGTGCAGCCCCCCAGGCCTCCCAGGCCCAGGACCACCGCCGCGGAGAAGATGAGCCGCCGCGCCTCGGGAGCCGAAAGCGCCGGGGCGTTGC
This sequence comes from Deltaproteobacteria bacterium, assembly GCA_021815525.1. Classification (GTDB taxonomy): domain Bacteria; phylum Desulfobacterota; class Desulfobacteria; order Desulfobacterales; family Desulfatibacillaceae; genus JACRLG01. The sequence continues at coordinate 1,788 of JAKAGN010000199.1, read as the reverse complement.
GGGCGAGGGGCTCGGGCCACACGCCCTCGGCCAGGAGCGACGCGAAGGCGCCGGCCAGGTCCGACCCCGTCTCCCGGGCCAGCTCCCGGCAGAAGGCCAAGGGCGCCGCCCTGATCTCCCGCCCGTCCACCAGGCTTGTGGTCAGCTCGCTCATTTCAAAGCCTTTTTGGCGAAGGCCTTGCGGCGGCGCCTCACAGCCGGAAGCCGTGGAAGGCGAGGAATGCCGGGAAGTCCCACAGGTCGGAGGCGTGCCGGTTCCAGGGCTTCAAGCTGGTGTAGAAGGGGTTTTTGGTCCGCGCCGTGTCGAAGGCCTTGTCCGCGCCCACGAAGAGGTCCAGGGCCATCCAGCTCATGAGGATGGTCTCCCAGGGCTTGACGGAGCCCTTGACGTGGCCTCTGAGCAGCCCCCCCTCGTGAAAGAAGCTGGTGGTCCCGCCGCCGGGAAAGGGCACGCGCCACAGCTCCCCGGCCGGTACGAGGGGCGCGTCGATGCGTCTTGCGGCCTCGGGGGCCTCGCCGTCGATCACCTTGAGGTCCATGACCCGGTGCACGCCGGGCCTTAAAACCACCAGGACGCGGGGCGAGCCCTTGCCGGAAAAATCCAGCATTCCCGGAAGCCTCTCGCCGTAGACGCGGATGGGGCCTTCCCGGAAGCCCTCCGGGAGGCAGTCGCGGGGAAGCTCCGTGGTGGGGACCACCGCGGCGTAGCAGCCGCATGTGTGGACCGTTGTGACGAGGACCGGCCTGGATTTCTCGTTCAGCGTCACGATCACCATGATCCCCACGTTTTTTCCGGCCGTGAGGATGAAGGGGACTAAGCTGTATGGGGTGTTGGGGAAATGGACGCGATAGACGAGGTTGGTGTAGCGGCCCCGCGCGCCGGAAAAGGAGGTTTCCTCGAAGTAGACCGCGGGATCCTTGGGGTCCACGTAGAGCCGCTCGCCGCCGCCCGGCTCCCGCTCGGCCTTGACGCGGCCGATGGAGTTCTCCGGCCGCTCGTTCTGCACCAGAAAGACCGGCTGGAAGCGCGCCGCGAGGGACTCTCCGGCCCGGGAGGGCGCGTAGGCCCGGGGCGGGTTCCGGGTGTCCACGGCGAGAAGGTGCCCGCAGCCGGACAAAAGCGCCGCCAGGAGGGTGGCGGCCAGGACTTGCGGCCATTTTTTCCGGGGCATGGCGGTTCTCCTTATTGGGAAGGAGTGGTCAGGGCGGCGGGGCGGCGCGGGGCCACCAGAAGTCGTTGGCGGAGACGGGGTCGTAGCTGAGAAGCCGCCCGCCCCGCCAGATGCGCGGGGCCGTGCGCACCTCGTCGCGGCCGCAGCGCAGAAGCCTGTCGGATGTCAATATCCAGGCCCCCACAGGCCCGTGGCGGCGGAAGCAGTCCCGCGCGTAGGCGGAGCAGTGGGGCTCCATGGGGCAGCTCGATCCGGAGATGGGCGCCACGAAGCGCTGGTAAAGCCCGATTGTGTAGGAAAGCCCTATGGCGTCGGAGTCCGGGGCGGCCGCGCGGGCCGCGGGCTTCTCCCAGGGCCCGCGCATGGGGTCCTCCGCGGCCCCGGCGGCTCCAGCGAGGAGCGCGAGCCCCAGCACGGCCCAAAGGACTTTCCCCGCGGCGCTCGTCACGGCTTCCTCCCCCTTGCGGCTGCAAGCGGTTCCGGCGCGTTCGCGGCCCGGCGCAAGCCCCCGTCCGCCGGGCGGCCGGATGCGAAGCCCTGGAGAACCCTGGAAACCTTGCACAGCAAGGCTTCCAGCATATCGGGGGTCCGGGGGCGGCTTGCGCCCCCGGGCCTT
>JAKAGN010000198.1 GCA_021815525.1 Deltaproteobacteria bacterium | reverse complement strand
CACCGAGGTTGCGGATTCGCCGGGACTTCAAGGCGCGCGACCGAGGAATATTGTACATATTCCGAGGCGAGCGCAACGCAGGAGGCCCGGATGAAGACGCAAGCGAATGCAAAGATTTTTTTGGAAACAGCCCCTAACCCCGGCTGCGCCCTCTTCCGCCGGGCGTCAACAACTAGGCCTCACAGGAGCGCGCCCATGGCCCACCGAGTCTGCCCGCCCTTCATCGGGTATTTTTTGCTGAACCCCCTGCGCCGGCTCATCGAAAACCCCGACCGCATGTTCAGGGGCCTGGTCCGGGAGGGCATGACGGTCCTGGAGCCGGGCTGCGGCATGGGATACTTCACCCTGCCGCTGGCCCGCATGGTGGGGGCCTCGGGACGCGTGGTGGTGGTGGACATCGAGCCCAAGATGCTGGCCGTGCTGGAGAAACGAGCGACAAAAGCGGGGCTTGCGGAGCGCATCGAAAGGCGGCTTGCGGACGTCGGGGGTTTTAAGATCGCCGATCTTGCTGGCAAGGTGGACCTCGCCGTGGCCATCCACATGGTCCACGAAATGCCGGACCAGGCGACCTTCTTCGCCGAGATCGAAAAGGCTCTTTCGCCGGGCGGAAAAATGCTCGTGATCGAGCCCCGGGGCCACGTCAAGCAGGCTGAGTTCGGGGAAAGCCTGCGGATCGCAAAGGCGAGCGGCCTGGTCCCCCTCCAGGAAGGCTCCTCCGTCAAGGCAAGACGGCTCCTGCTGCAAAAACCGGCCGGATAAGAGAGGCCCGGCCTCCCTCCTCAAGCCCCTCCGGTTTTGCCGGTGAGGGATTCGAGGTTGCCGCGCGCCTGAGGGTAATCTGGAGAAATCCGGAGGGCCTCCCGAAAGGCCCGCAGCGCCTCGTCCTTGCGGCCCATGGCTCTAAAAGCCACACCCATGTTGTTCAGGGGCTCGGCCTTCCAGGGCTCGATTTCCCGCGCTTTTTCCCACTCCGAAACGGCCTCGCCGTAGCGCCCCTTCTCGAAAAACGCCGTTCCCAGGCAGAACCGGGCCTTGAAGTTGGGGCCCGTCACGGCCACGGCCCTGCTGAAGAGCGCGACGGAATCCCGCCAGTGGGCCGCCTGCCGGTTGGATGCGACCACGAGCACCGCAAGGGCCACAAGCGCGGAGGCCGTAACGGCCCTCTTGGCCGCTGGGCCCCTTGCCGCAAGGCGCTCCAGGCTCTCAGCAAGGGCGAGGTAGACGCCGATGGCGGAAAGGTAGGCGTAGCGGTCGGCCACCGTGTAATCCCCGATCACGAAGATGCCGCTTACCGGAAAGAGGACAAGCCCGAACCAGAGCCAGCCGGCAAGGAGCCAGGGCGCACGCCGCCAAAGGGCGAGGGCCGCCAGGGTCAGCGCAGCGAGGAGGCCGAGCGTCCCCGCCCAGGCAAGAAGCGGTGGATGGGCTTCCGCCGGATAGATTACGGAAAGGTTCGCCGGCGCGAAGAGCTTTCCCAGGTAGAACCCGTAGGATAGCGGGAGGCCGGCAAGCCGATCCCAAAGCGGGACCGCGGAAAGGGACCGGAACGAATCCCCGGCCGCCTGGAAATAAACCGTGACGAGGCTTACGGCCGGAACCAGGAGAAAAAACGGAATTTTCTCCGCAAGGAGCCGGGCTGCGCCGCGCGGGGATCCGGAAAAACGCTTGAGGGGCCAGAAATCCAGCACGAGCAAGAGTAGGGGCAGCACAACGACGATGGGCTTGGACAGAAGCCCCAGCACGAAGGCTCCGAACACCATGAGAAATCGGGGGATCGATGGGCGTTCCGCGTAGCGGGCGTAAAAAAGGAGCGCAGCCAGGAAAAAAAAGCCCGAAAGCACGTCCTTGCGTTCGGTCACCCAGGCCACGGACTCCACGTGCAGGGGATGGACCGCGAAAAGCGCCGCGGCAAGGGCGCTCGGCCAGAATTTTTTCGTGAGGGCCGAAAGGGCCGCCAGCAAGAGGAAGACGTTTCCAAGGTGCAAGAGCACGTTGGTGAGGTGGAGCGCCGCCGGGCTCGGCCCGAAAAACTCGCAGTCGGCCATGAAGGAGAGCCACACAAGGGGGATGAAGTAGTTGGCCGTCCGGGCGCCGGGGCCGAAGGCGTAAGCCACGCCGTCCAGGCTGAGGCCCCTTTGGACCGTGGGGTTCGACTGGATGAAAAGGGGATCGTCGAAGTTCACCAGCTCGAAGCGGGCGCTCTGGCCGTAAATCAGGATCACCGCGAGGGCGATAAGGAGGCAGGCTGCGGCCTTGAAGCGCTTTTCAGGGACGGGGTTCATGCCGGGTTCCGCCAGCCTTTATGCCATCAGCTACGTGACCGAAATCGGTTGTAAAAAGCGCCGCTGCAATCGGGGTTTTTAAACGGGCTTCAGGCCTTCCAGCCCTGCTCGCCCAAAAGGGGTACGAATCGGCAGCCGCCCAAGTCGTAGCTCCTTACTCCCCGCTCCGTCCGGACGAGACGCGTTAGGCTCTGGATATGCTGATCCCCCACCGGGATCACCATGCGCCCGCCCAGGGCCAGCTGGGCCAGCAGCGCCGGAGGCGTCACCGGCGCGCCCGCCGTGACTAGGACCGCGTCGAAGGGCGCCTCCTCGGGCCAGCCAAGGGTGCCGTCCCCGCAGCGGGCGGCGACGTTTTCGTATCCAAGCCCCGCCAATATCCGCACGGCCGCGGCGTGGAGGCCCGGAAGGCGCTCCACCGTGTAAACCTTCGAGCAAAGCTCCGCCAGGATCGCCGTCTGGTAGCCGGAGCCCGTCCCGATCTCGAGGACCCGGTCCGTTTCGGCGAGGCCCAGGGCCTGGGTCATCTCCGCCACGATGTAGGGCTGGGAGATGGTCTGCCCCTCCCCGATGGGGGCGGGGTGGTCCTCGTAGGCCTGGTCACGGTAAGCCTCGGGCACGAAGAGATGGCGGGGGACCTTCCGCATGGCCGCGAGCACCCGGGCGGCCGTCACGCCCCGGGCCCTTATCTGGACGGCCACCATCTGCTCCCTGAGCGCTTCGAAGTCCACAGGTCCGCCCTCGCCCGCCGTCCGTCCACAGCATCCCATGCGATACAGAAAGCTTAACAGGGCCGCTTCCATGCGTCAAGGCCGGCATTCGCAAGCCGCGGCCGGGCTCCGGAACTGGTCTGACCCTTGCGGAAATTTCTTGACAGAGGACGGCGGGGCAGTGCATTGTGAATCACAATTCGCTATTCTCCGCGCGGCGACCCGGGCAGCCGCGGGTGGATCGCCTTTACACGTTTCGGAGCTTGTGGTAGAGGTTTTCGGTTAAAAACGCCGAACGATCGTTCAACGGAGCCTCCCATGACATCCGAAAGCCTCACGTTTCCGCAGCGCCTGCGCAAGAAGCTGCGCATGGACCGGCTGGCCCGGCAGGTTCTCGCCACCCTGGGCTCGCCGGACAGCGGCAAGAAAATCGACAAGGACGCCATGCGGGAGCTTCTGGCCGAGACGGACTATAAAAAGGTCATGTCCCGGGACCTGGAACTCTACGTCAAGGACCTGACCTGGGGAAAGAAGCGAATACTCGTTCTCGACAACGAGCTTCCCGTCTACACGGAAACCACCGTGGACGATGTGCTCATCTACAAGAGCCCCACGGTGAAGGAGATGGTGCACAACTTTGTGAAGATCCTCTACGACAAGCGGGGCGTCGTGACCAGCCGCCGCCAGGATACGGTCAACGCCGTACACCGGCAGATACTGGACGGCCTCGACCTTTCCTTCACACAAAAGGACGTGGAAGACCTGGGCCGGGAAACCGCGGAGGCCCTGGCCGCAGCCGACGCCGGCTCTCTTGTCAAGGACCTCACCCTGTTCGGCGCTCTTCTCGGTTACAACAAGGCGCCCGCCGACGTCTTCGACGCCGGAAGCGTGGAGGCCATGGGGAAGTTCTCCCAAAGCCGCGCCAAGACACCGGTCCTCGGGCCCTGCGTCTTTTTCGTGCGCGCCGAAAACCGCTTGGGCTTTGTGGAAAAACCCGTCGACCTCGCGGACAAGGACAAGAAGGCGGAACTCTTGTCGGTGGTTGCAGGCTCCGTCAAGGCCGATGCGGAAGGGGCCAAGGCGGTGAGCGTCCTGGTGCAGGAAGTGGTAAAGGCCTACGGGCTGGCTCCCGGCAAGAGGGCCGACTTGAAGGAAGGCAAGACAATGCTGATCCAGTGAGCGCCCTTGCGGGATTCTTCCGGCTCGCCCCGGGCGCTTTCATATTTTTCCGAAAGGCATTCATCCATGAACTCACGCGTTGTGAAGGGCGCCTTGATCGCGGCCCTTTCGGCCCTCGTGTTTTGCGCCTGCGGCAAGAGCGGGGGAGACAAGAAAAGCGGCGCAGACGCCACCCGCCCGCCGCTTGCGGTGGAGACGGCGGCGCTCGCCCCCGAAAGCGTAACCGAGGGAATCGACATTACCGGCACCCTCAAGCCCAAGTATGACGCCATCATCAAAAGCGAGTACCAGGGTATCATCCGGAAGGTCTTCGTCACCGAGTGGGTGCGGGTAAAAAAGGGAGACCCCCTGGCCGAGTTGGACACCCGTGAAGGCGCCGTCCAGGTGGCCGGCGTCGACGCCCAGGTGGAGGTTGCCAGGGCCCAGGCCGAGTCCGTAAAGGCCCAGGTGAGCACCGCCGGCGCCCAGTTGGAGGCCGCCAAGGCCCAGGAAGCCACGGCCAAGGCCCAGTTGGAGGCCGCCAAGGCCGGATTCGACCGGGCCAAGAGGGAGCACGAGAGGCTTTTGGGTTTGAAAGAGGCCGGCTTGGTGACCCGGCAGGCCCTGGACGACGCCGCGACCGCCCTGGAGGTGGCCACGTCGCAGGTTACGGCGGCCCAGGCCCAAGCCAGGGCCGCGCACGCCCAGGTTGAGGCCGCGTCGGCCGGCGTCGAGGCGGCCAAGGCCCAGGTGGCCTCGGCCCTGGCCGGGGTAAGCGCCCAGAAAAAATCCCTGGATTACGCCGAGACGCGCTTCTCGAAGCTCATCATAAGAGCCCCCATAGACGGCGTGGTGGCCTCGCGCGGCGTGAGCCCCGGCGACCTCGTGGGCGACCCCGGCGCGGCTCGCGTGATGTTCCACATCGTGGACAACCGGACATTGGACCTCACCGTCTCGGTGCCCACCAACCGCACCGTGGACCTGGCCCTGGGTCAGACCATCACCTTCACGTCCGACGCCTTTCCGGGCAAAACCTATACGGGTACTGTCAGATACATAAACCCCGTGGTGAACGAGGCCGACCGCTCCGTAAACGTCTCCGCCGATGTCAATAACCCCACGGAAAAGCTTAAGGGAGGGCTTTTCGTGACGGGCCGCATCATCACCGTCACGAGGAAGGGCGTTCTTCTGGCCCCGCGTCTCGCCTTTGTTTCCCTGGACGTGGACAAGGGCGAGGGCGTGCTCCTGACGGCCGAAAACTCAGTGGCGAAAAAACGCGTGGTGCCCATAGGAAAATTTTATGGCGACAGGGTGGAGATAGCGGCGGGCCTGGCCCCCGGATCCATCATTATCACACGGGGCGGGTACCGGGTTAAGGACGGCGACAGGGTCCAGGTCATGGCCCAGGCCGGGGAGAGATAGACCGTGCTCATTTCCGATGTTTCCTTAAAGAGGCCCATCTTCGCCACGGTGCTCATGCTGGCCCTGGTCACCCTTGGCTTGTTCTCCTACCGGCGGCTCGCCCTGGACCAGTTTCCCAACGTGGAGATACCGGTCATCTCCATCGTAACCAAGTATCCGGGGGCGTCCCCCGACACGGTGGAACGCGAGGTCACCAAGCGCATCGAGGAGGCGGTCAACCCCATCGCCGGGGTGAAGCACGTCAACTCCTCGTCCAAGGAGAAC
>JAKAGN010000197.1 GCA_021815525.1 Deltaproteobacteria bacterium | reverse complement strand
CAGGAGAGGTTGCCGCTTCCGTGGTGGGGCAGCTTCACGCAGTTGACGCCGGCCGATTCGTAAAGCCCGCTGAGGGCCCCGGAAAAATCCGGCCCCAGCTCGGTGGCGTAGCATGACTCGTGGATCGCGGCCGTGAAGGAGAGGGGCTTTTTAATCGCAAGGGACTTTTCCCTCAATTTTTCCCAAAGCCACTCATAGAGGGAGATGGTTTCAAAGGGCAGGGTTTTGCCGTAAACCTTAGGAAGGATTCTGCCGAAGAAGGTGGCGCAGGAGCCGCAGTAGAGAATCATGCGCTTGGCCTTGATGGCGGAAAGACGCGCAAGGCTTGCCTCCATGCGGTCAGAGAAGGCGTTCCACGAGCCGGCCCTGTAGTGAAGCTCCCCGCAGCAAAGGTCGGGCGGGCCGTACTTCGGAAGAGCGGATAGCACGCGGGAGTTTTCCAGGTCCAGGCAGGAAAGCCTGCCGACGCAGCCCACGAACAGGAACTCTCCTCCGCCGGCGGGAGGCTCGGTCCATCGGGAAAGGATGGCTTTTTCCTCGCTGTCAAGAGCGGCGTAAAGGTCGTGAAAGAAGTTGGGGCCGGGAAGCCCGTTCAAAAGGTAGGGAATGAAGGCGGGTATGCGCTCCTTCCTCGCCTCCAAGATGCGCGTTAGGATCAGCTCGTGGGGCCTGAGACCCTCCGGGCAGTACTGGTTGCAGTTAAAGCAGAGGGTGCATCGGGAGAACACCTTGGGAGCCTTTTCTCCGTCAAGAAGAAGCCTGATTTCCCCGCGGGCCTCCTCCTCTCCCAATCCCAATACCGGGCACCGGCTGAGGCACAGGCCGCACCGCTTGCATTGGGTCCAATCACAACAAGCCATGTGGCTCAAAAAATTTCTCCTTTTGTGAGTGCTTGATTAGGCCGAACGGGAAAAATATTGAGCAGAAACGCGCTTGCTCCAATATCCTTATTTTTTACGGTCAGTTACGACTTTCAAGAAGCAGGAACTTGTCGTAGGTTCCGACCCTCGTGAGCCGCTGCGCGATGTCCTCTGGAAGATTCGGCAACCTCTTTTTCTCTATTGCAAAAAAATTCCGGGCGCCGGTTTGCAGAAAGGGCCGGCATTCACCGGGCGAGCCTGCTTTCAAGGCCTTGCCGTAAGAGTAGAATTCGGCGGAATATGGCCGCTCGTATATGTATACCAACTGGCTGTCGGAATTGGAGCGGAGCGCGAGATACGCGGCGACCAGCTGTTTTTGGCTGTTTTTAAAAGGGAAAAAAAACCACACGGTTATCAGCAGGCCAAAAACGAGGGGGGTTAATATCCCGCAGGCCATGAATACTCGGGCCTTGCGGCCGGCGGACGGGTCCGGGGTCCCGGAAAGGGGCGCATCGAGCAACTTTTGTGATACAAGCAAGGCAAACGCTGGCAGGCCTGGAAGAGCATATGTCCAAAGGATGTTATCGGCAAGGGAGAAAAAAATCATGGGCGAAAAAGCCCAAAGAATCAGATATGCGCTCCATTCGTCCATATCCCGAAGCTTGGCGAAAACCGCCCGGAATTTCAGGGGGAATTTGACCCAGGAGCCTATGGCATAGATTGACCAGGGAAACGCGGCCAATATCCAGAAGAGCCAGATCGTTCCACGCGGCCTTTCGTGCGCGGAGCCGTAAAGATCACCGGCCCAGCCGGGCTGGGTAAAACGCCTCCAGTGCTCGCCTATTATGAAATAATCGAGGAAACCCGGCGTGCGCTCCTCGACGGCGAGATACCAGGGAAGGGACAAGGCGGCCGCAAGGAGCGAGCCGCCAATCCAGGGAAGCCTATCCCAGACTTTTTTCCAGCGCTTCTGCCATAATGCCCACAGCCCTATGGGAAAAAGCGTCAGCACCACGGCCACCGGCCCTTTGGCCAGAAGCCCTATCGCCAGCCCCAGAAAAAAAAGATAGCCCCAAACCCTCCCTTTATCTCCGTACCGGCAGACAGCCTGCCAGAAAGCCACCATTGACAGCGTTGTTCCCAGGCAGAGGGCGGCGTCGGTCATAACGGCCCCGCTGCCAACAAAGAACACAACCGACGATACAAGGACGAGAATCGCGGCCATGGCGTAATCACGGCCATATCGCGCTGCTGCCAGCCAATAGGTAAGCAAGACGATCAAAAGCGCGGGGACGAGAGCCGAAAGCCTTGCGGCGAATTCGTTGACGCCGAAAAGCTTCATGGAACACGCGGTAAGCCATATGGAAAGAGGAGGCTTGGACCAAAACTTGACGCCGTGAAGCTGGGGAACGATCCAGTCGCCGGAGCTGAGCATCTCGCGTCCCACCTCGGCGTATCGCGCCTCGGTATTATCGGTAAGAGGGTAACAGCCCAGGGTCACGATTCGGATGAACGCGGCTGCAATCAGCGCCACGAGCAAAAATCGGCGTTGGGATGACGACAGGATGGCATGGCGAAAATCGCCATCCTTGACGTCACCTTCCTCTCCTATCGATTCCGCATCCAGATCTTTGTTTTGAGGGTTGTGATTCGCCCGGGATGAATAGCTATTTTGTTCATTATGGTTAGTCATTGTCATTATTTTATGTCCTTTTCGTATTCCAACCAAGTAATACCTGACAAGCAATCATGCTCGGTTCATACAAGGCCAGAAATTCATCTTTCATAAAAAAGGCGATCCAAAACAACATGACCTATGGCTTAAAAAAGGAGCCCAGATCAAAGAGTCCCTCCCAAGGCCAAGGTCGACCCGGCCCGCTCCGGCCGCTATACATATGGACTTCCCGACCAAAGATCAACTGCCATGAGTGAGGACGATGATAATTGACCCCAACGGCCGAAATGGATTATGGATTAAACTCTTAAATGAGCCGCAGTGAAAGACTTTAATCCTATGGATGGGCAGGGCCGCCGCAAAAATTCGTTGGAGCACAGACCATGCAGAAAGAAAAAAACATTGCTGACAGGGTTTTTCTGCCCGCCAAGCTGGCCGGAATCTCCTTGTCCAACCGGATAATACGTTCCGCAACCAACGAAGGGTACGGGGATGATTCGGGCAGGCCGCGGCCCGAGCTGGCGGATTTCCATGCGCGCCTGGCCAAGGGTGGGGCCGGTGCAATAATAACCGGCTTTTCATGCGTTGGGGAAGGATCGAGGGGAATAAACCACCAGACCATGATCCACAAGGATGAATTCATACCCGACTATCGCAAGATAGCCGACAGGGTTCACGCGCTCGGCACTCCCATAATCATGCAGCTGGCCCATGCCGGCAGGCAGACTTCCCGCGCCGTTGCGGGCGCAAGACCCGTCGCCCCATCGGCCATCCGGGATAAGGTTTTTATTACGCTCCCAAGGGCCTTGTCAACGCCGGAAATCGAGAGGATAGTATCCGATTTTGCAGCCGCCGCCGTCCGCGCCAAGGAAGCGGGCTTCGACGGCATCCAGCTTCACGCGGCCCACGGGTATCTCCTTTCCCAGTTTCTCTCCCCATACATGAACCGCAGGAAGGACGAATGGGGAGGGAGCCTTGAAAACCGTTTTCGCATAATTCGCCGAATTATCGAGGAATGCCGCAAGGCCGTGGGCTATTTTCCCATCCTGGCCAAGATCAACGCCAGCGACACCCGCAAAAACGGGATGCGCCCGGGCATGGCGCTTGAAGTGGCGCGCCTTCTCGAGCAAGCCGGGTGCGACGGGGTGGAGGTGTCCTGCGGGGTGGTCGAAGATGGCTTCAACACGGTGCGGGTGCCCCGAATACCCACGGAGGCCATGCTGGAGATGACGGATGAACTGCGTAAGCTGCCGGGTCCGCTCAAAAAGGTCGTGGGCTGGGCCATTCCTCATTTCGCGGCAAGGCTTGAACCGCTTGAAAACTTCAACGTGGAGGATGCGGCGCTCATCAAAAAGAAAGTCGGCATACCCGTCATCGTGGTTGGCGGCATACGCCGGCTCGCCGACATCCGGAAAATCATCGAGGACGGCTCGGCCGATTTCGTTGCAATGGCTCGTCCTTTTATAATCGAACCCGACCTTGTCATGAAGTTCGCTTCCGGAAAGTCCGTCGAATCCCGATGCATCAACTGCGGGTATTGCCTCTTGGGGATAAACCGTTCGCCCGTAAGGTGCTATTATGGCAAGCTTCCGAAGAGGTAACATGAAACAGGGCGGCGGCCAGCCTGTTCTAATAATTTTAGACCAATAAAAGGAGCTTAAACATGAAAAAGGCCCTGGTTACGGGTGCTGCCGGCTTCATCGGCTCCCACGTTGTTCGGGATCTTCTTGAAAACACGGGTGCGCGAGTCCGGGCGCTTATCCGGCCCGGCGAAAATGCTTCCAGCCTGGATGGCTTGAAGGTGGAGAGGATGGAGGGGGACATCCTGGACAGGGGCTTTGTGGACCGGGCCATGAAAGGGGTTGACACTCTTTTCCACCTGGCCGCCGTGTATTCGGTCTGGATGCCGGACTGGAAGCCCCTGTGGGAGGTGAACCTGCAGGGATCGAGAAACATGTTGTGGTCGGCCGTAAAGCACGAAGTGCAAAAGGTGGTCTACACCTCTAGCATCTCGGCCATAGGCGTCCTGCCCGGGAAAAAGCTGAGCGACGAAACCACGCCGTTCAATCAGTATGGCCTGGGGCATCACTACGTGCTCTCCAAGTACCTCTCCCAGCAGGAGGCCCTGGGTTTCGCCGGGGCAGGGCTGGATCTCACCGTGGTCAACCCCGCCTTCCCTTTCGGCGAAAACGATAAAGCTCCCACTCCCACGGGCCAGGCCATGATAAACATGGTCAAGGGAATCAGCCGCTTCGACTTTCCGGGAGGGATCAACCTCGTGGACGTGAAGGACGTGGCCCGAGGGCACGTTCTGGCCGCCGAAAAAGGCAGTTCGGGCGAGCTTTACATTCTGTCCAACCGTAACGTGACAATCCGGGAGTTCTACCTTCTGGTCTGTCAGGCCGCCGGCGTCCTGCCCAAGTGGACCCCCAAGGTCCCCACCTCGATGATGCGCGGGCTGTCCGCCATCCTTACGCAGTGGTCCGACCGCGTCAGCCACAAGCCGCCTCTTTCCACGCCCGTGGACATCCGCTACGCCTCCAATTACCTGTTTTTCAGTAATGAGAAGGCCACAAGGGAACTCGGCGTAACCTTCTCGCCGATCGAACCCTCCTTGGAGCGCTCCGTGGCCTGGTTCCGTAAAAACGGATACGTTTAAACTTACGGCTGTTTCTCCGCCACGAAGCTTTTGTACGGGCCCTTGCCTCAAAAAATTTTTTCGCAGCGGATCAGAAGGCTCTTTGTGATGGCGTCTTCCCGGAAGTGGCTGATTTTCTGATACTCAGGGTCGGCTATGAAGTCGAGGAATGTCTGCCATGACGGATAGTGTATGAAAAACACCAGGTCAGCGTCAAACTCCCCTATGACCGCCTTGAATGGGACGCCTCCGGCCACGGGCCTTCCACCGTATTTTTCAAGAAGCGGAGCGGCCAGGGCCATGTACTGCTGATAGCTTTCCTTGCCGCCCTGCGGCTTGAACCAAAGGGCGTTCAGCATCAAGAAGGGCTTGTTGTCGTCCACTTCATATTCTCCTTTAGAAAGAATTTGATGAAATGAGCCTGGTTCGTGCAACTTTTCCGTCAACACAGGGAAAGGGCGTACTCCACCTCGTCATTGACCAGGCTCTCTTCCCCGCCCTGTAGCGACAACAAAGCGTCCGCGGCCGCCCTCCCCCCTATGCGGCCAATGGCCCACGCGCACATGCCTTTCACCCGGAAATCCCCGTTTTCCCCAAAGGCCCTTTCAAGCTCGGGAATAAACCGCTGGTCCCGGGTGTTCCCCAGCGCGCGCGCCGTGTTCATCTTCCAAGATC
>JAKAGN010000196.1 GCA_021815525.1 Deltaproteobacteria bacterium | reverse complement strand
AACCTTTTATTCATAAAAGGTTTCCCCGCTCCCTCCCCCCGCAAAATAAATTTTCCTTCGCTTCATGACGGGCGGGTGGCGGCGGCTTCGCGGAACTCGCTGGGGGTGCGGCCGGTTTCCTTTTTGAAGACGGCGTTGAACGTGGATTTGGAGCCGAAGCCCACCTCGTAGCAGATGGTGAGGATGCTTTTTTCCTGGTCCTTTAAGAGAAGCTCCTTGGCCTCGTTCACCCGGAACGAGTTGATGAATGAGCGGAAGTCGCTCTTCAGGTGCTCGTTCAAATATTCGGAGAGCTGATGGGGCGTTAGATTGAGGAGATCGGCCAGGCGTTTCAGATTGAGGTCAGACTCGGTATAAATCTTGTCGTGCCTAAGAAGGTCTATGAGACGTTCCTTCACGGTATCGGTATCGACACCGGTCAGGGACGATTTTTCATAGCGTTTTTTTTCGATCTCGAACTTCAGCATCTGTAAAAAGTCGGGGTACCGGTTGTAACCCAAAAATACTGAAATGGTTAGGGCGGTAAGGATATTTCCGCCTATTTCGAATAAATATGGGATGTCGAATGTAAATCCTATGAAAAGTGCTATCACTGAAAGTATGGCCAAAACATCGATGATGACGAGAAGCCTCAGCTCATTCTTGATTTCCTTTACGTTCCATACAAGCCCCATATCCATTTTGAGAAGGTATATGAGATAAGCCGTTGCGTGAAGCGCCCCGACCACCACCAGAATCATCAGGGCGTGCTGGGGTGGCGAGTTGAACATCTCCCGGAGCCACATTTTCTTGAACGATAAGGGCATGAGCTGGAAGCCCGTCTCGAAACAAAAGGCTCCGAACGCGGGGATGAAGTGAAGGAAGACCCGCGGGTCGTGGCTTTCCTCCGGGTGGAGAAGAAGCTTGAAGTAGAGGTAGTAAAGCGGGCCCACGAGGCAGATGGCGGTGAAGAAGAGATAGATGGTGAGGGGCGCCCGGGGCGGCAGGTCGTTGGCCACCGCGCCCGCTCCGAAGATGATGACGGCGCAGCAAAGAAAAATGCCTGAAAACAGGAAGTTGGCCCTGTTTGGGCGCATTCTCGTCTGCTGCTCCGCCGCAAGGAGAAACGCGAGAAAGCTTCCGAAAAAGATGGGCAGCGTCGCCGTCTTCATGGACCAGATCATGTAAGATTCCGTCGGGAGGCGGTTTCCGTGTCACGTTTGAAGCGCCGGGCCGCGGCTTGGGGCGAATTACCCCAAGCCGCCCTGCCCTTTTCACAGGTCCAGCAAGTCCTCCTCGAGGCCCGGCGCATCCACGGCCGGATGCTCGGGGCGAGGCGGCTTCGGCGAGGGCCGCGCCCCGAAGCCCCTCACGATGAAATCCGTGAACGCGTCGGCGATCTCCTCCACGGATTTTTCGCCCTTCGGAGAATACCACTTGGCGATGCCGTTCAGGACGGAAAGCGCCGCGATGGAGGAAAGGCGCGGATCCGCGCAATCAAAAACCCCGGCGGCCACCCCTTCGCTTATGATGCGGCGGAAGCGGGCGTCGTAGCGGTCGCGGGACTCGATGACCCGGGCGCGCAGGAGCGGCGGCAGGAGAAGCTCGGGCTGCTGCAGGGCCCCCGAGATCTCGCGCCGCGTTATGATCTCGACGTGGATGCGGATGGCGTCCGTTAGCTTCCCCACGGGGTCCAGGTCGGAGTTTAAGACCTCGGTGAGGGCCGCGTTTCCTATCTCCAGGGCGTCCATCTGTATGTAAAAGAGGACCTCTTCCTTGGTGAGTCTAAGCTTCGCTGCGATCTCCTCGATGGAGACCTTCTCGTAGCCCTTTTTTGCGAAGAGCCGGGCCGCGATGGAGAGGATCTTCTTGATCTTCTGGTTGTAGCGGTCCTGCTGGAGGGATGTTTCCTTGCCGCTCATGCCGTTTTCCCGTTTTCGTTCCGCTTGGGGCGACGCCCGTGAATGGCGACCGGATCAATCAACCAAAAAATAACGGCCTAAATTTTTAATATATTCGGTTAACAATCTTGATTTACTATATTAAATTAACGAAAAAAATTGAATCATGTTTGATTTTTGACTCATGGTATAATTTTATATGCCGTAGCTCCGCCCGTCAAGAAAAACATGGCGGCTATCCGAATTTTTTTTCCGGACGTCAAAAAATGGGGCCAGACAGGTTATTTGAACGGGAAAAAGCGGCTGAGGTCGGTGGAGGAAACAGCCGGTGCATACCGGCAAGGCGCGGCTGGGGTGCCCTTCTTTCGCGCATCGATCGTTAACCGCTGGAATGCGAAGCCCTGGAAAACAGGCGGGCCGCGTTGCGAAGCAACGCGGTCCGTGCATATCGGGGGTCCGGGGGGACGTAGTCTCCCCGGAAGCCTGTGGCGATCTTTGCTTTGTCAGTTCTTGCGGTACAGGGTCACCACGCAGGCGCCGCCCAGGCCGATGTTGTGCTGGAGGCCTATGCGCGCGCCCTCCACCTGGCGGGGGCCGCACTGGCCGCGAAGCTGCCAGGTGATCTCCGCGCACTGGGCGAGGCCGGTGGCTCCCAGGGGGTGGCCCTTGGAGAGGAGCCCGCCGGAGGGGTTCGTGACGTACTTTCCGCCGTAGGTGTTGTCCCCCTCCTCGATGAACTTTTCGGCGGTGCCCTCGGGGGTGAGCATGAGGCCCTCGTAGGTTATAAGCTCGTTTGCGGTGAAGCAGTCGTGAAGCTCCACCACGTCCACGTCCCCGGGGCCTATGCCGGAGGCCTCGTAGACCTCCTTCGCGGCGGCGGCGGTCAGATCGTAGCCCACGATGCGCATGGGGCTCTGGCCCTCGAAGGTGCTGGAAAAATCCGTCTTCATGGATTGGGCCGCTATGGTGACGGGGTTGGTGAAGCCCCGGGCGCGGGCGAAGTCATCCGAGCACACGACGGCCGCGGCCGCGCCGCAGGTGGGCGGGCAGCACTGGAGGCGGGTCAGGGGGCCGAACTGGTGGGGCGAGGCCATGATCTCCTCCAGTGTCACCGGCTTGCGGAACACGGCCCGCTCGTTGTGCTCGGCGTGCTTGCGGGCCTTCACGGAGATCTTCCCGAAGACCGAGTCGGGAATTCCATATTTTTTCTGGTACTCCAGCCCCGCCCCGCCGAAGAGCATGGCCGTGGGGGCCGCGCCCGCCTTGGGGGGCTCGAACTCGAAGAGCTTCTCGAAGAACTTCTGCATGGGAAAGGGCCGGTCAGGGAACACCAGGCCAAGGGCCCCGGGGGTCATCTGCTCGAAGCCAAGGGCCAGCGCGCATTCAACGACCCCGGAGGCCACGGCCTGGCGGGCCAGAAAAAGGGCGCTGGAGCCGGTGGCGCAGTTGTTGTTGACGTTTATCACGGGAATGCCGGTCATTCCCAGCTCGTAGAGGGTCTGCTGCCCGGCGCAGGAGTCCGCGTAAACCCAGCCCGCGTAGGCCTGGCCGATGTCCTTGTAGGAGACGCCCGAGTCGGCCATGGCATCCGTAAGGGCCCGGCGCGCCATGTCGGTGTATGGGATGCCGGCCTTGGGGGTGGTGAAGGGGGTCATGCCGACCCCGATGACGTTGACGTTTCTCATGTCGATTCCTTGCGCTTGGTGGATTTTTGACGACTATGCCGATTTCTTCTTGAGGTGCTTCGCCGCCTCCTCCTTCAGGGCCGCCTTCCGTATCTTCATGGTGGCGGTGTAGGGAAGGTCGCTCACGAAAACGTAGTGGGACGGGTGCTTGAAGCGGGCGATCTTCCCTTCGAGGAACTCGCGCAGCTCATCCTCCGTCACGGTCTGGCCCGTGAGCGGAAGCACGAAGGCAAGGCCGGTCTCGCCCCATTTGTCGTCGGGCACCCCCACGATGGCGGCGTTGGCCACCTTCGGGTGACCCGCCAGGACCTTCTCCACCTCGGCCGGGTAGACGTTCTCGCCGCCGGAGCGGTACATGTCCTTGGCGCGGTCCACTATGTAGATGAAGCCCTCCTCGTCCATGTAGCCAAGATCGCCGGTCTTCAAGGCCCCGGTTTCGGAGAGCGCCTCGCGGGTTTTCCCGGGAAGGTTCCAGTAGCCGCTCATCACGGTGGGGCCCTGGGCCATGACCTCCCCGATCTGGCCCCGGGGAAGCTCCCGGCCGTTTTCGTCGGCGATCCAGATATGGACGAAGGCCCCGGGTTTTCCCACCGAGCCCATCTTGCGGTGGATGTCGGCCCGCGGCATCACGGTCATGGCGGAGCACTCGGTCTGGCCGAAGCCCTGCTGGAGGTAGAGGCCGCGCTTTCCCAGCTCCTCGAAAAGCGACGGTGGGGTGCGCTCGCCGCCGCCCACCACCGTGTGGACGGAGCTTGTGTCCACCGAATCGAGCTTTCCGGAAGAAAGGATGAAGCGCCACATGGTGGTCAATGCGAACACCACGTTGGCCTTGTAGCGGGCGATGTCCTCGGCGAACTGGTTGGGGTCGAAGCCCGCCCGCATGATCATGGTGGTGCCGCCCATAAGCGAAGGCGTGGCCACGATGAAAAGCCCGCCGGAGTGGAAGAGGGGAAGCTGGGCCAGGACCACGTCGTCACGGCTTCCCTCGGTGTAGAGGGCAATCTGGAAGACCTTGAAGTAGGTCTGGCCGTGGGAGAGCACCGCGCCCTTGGGGTTTCCGGTGACGCCCGAGGTGTAGACGATGGCGAGCGGGTCATCCAGGAACACGGGCTCGGGCGCGTGGGGCTCCTCGCCGGAAAGAGGCCGCACCGAGTCGGAGTAGTCGGCGGACCAGTCAGGGCATGGAGGCAGCCCCGGCATGATGCCCTTCAAGTAAACGAAGAACTCCGCCTTGATGCGGCCGCGGATAAGGTCCACGGAGGGCAGGAAGGCGTCCTGGTACACCACCATGCGGGCGCCGCAGTCGTTCACCTGGTACTCCAGCTCGGGCCCGGCCAGCCGCCAGTTGAGGGGCACGAAGATGACCCCCAGCATGGCGCAGGCCAGGTACATTTCAAGAAACTCGACGCAGTTAAGGGAGATGAGGCAGAGGCGGTCCCCCTTCTTCATACCGGTATCGATGAGGTAACGGGCGAAGCGGTTGGCCCCCTCCTGAAGCTCACGAAAGGTGACCGGCGTGTCCTCGAAAATGAGGGCCGGCTTTTCGGGCGTGAAGCTTGCCCGCTTCGACAGAATCCGGCCCACGTCCCACGTGGCTTTCATGCTTTAGTCCTCCCCCGGATGTCCGCAAGTTCCTTGCTTTAGACACATAGACCGGTGGCTCGCGGAAAAGTTGATGTTCGTGCGTGGAAAAGGGCGGCCGGGGAAGGCTTGTTGAAAACGCGATCCGCTGTGTCAGGCTTCGCCGCGCGGTCCGGTCACGTACGATGTACGCTCCCTCCCCGCGCGGCTCGCCTTCCTTGCGGCTCATCGTTTTCAGCAAGCCTTCATAAACCCTGAATAGTTCTTTGGATGATATTGTCCTGTGTTTTTCTGGAGATGTCAACGAAATGGGCCGAGTAGCCCGCCACCCGCACGATGACCTCCTGGAACTTTTCAGGGTCCCGCTGGGCCGCCCGCAGGGTCTCGTCGGAGACCATGTTGAACTGGACGTGGTCAAGCCCGAGATCCGCCCAGGTGCGGATATAGGCCTTCCACAGCTGGTAGCCCTTTTCCCCGGCCAGCTGGCTGGGGGAGAGGCGCTGGTTCAGTAGAAAGGCCCGGCCGTCCGCCACGTGGTCTATCTTTCCGCAGGATTTCAGGACCGCCGTGGGGCCCTTCTTGTCCAGGCCCGGGCCCGGCGAGATTCCGCCGTCGTACAGGGCGTCGCCCAGGCGGCGGCCGTTGGGGAGAGCCCCCACCATGTTGGCGTAATGGATGTTTCCCGAGACGTTTTCGGGAAGAAGGGGCCAGGAGTTTCCG
>JAKAGN010000195.1 GCA_021815525.1 Deltaproteobacteria bacterium | reverse complement strand
GGTCGCATAATAGAGAGCGACATGAACAAGGCCTGCTCAGCCGGAACCGGCTCTTTTCTGGAGGAGCAGGCCCTTTGCTACGACGTGCGGGAAATCGCCGATTTCGTCTCCCTTGCCGAAAGCGCCGAGAGGCCCCCGGACCTTGGCCAGATGTGCACGGTCTTCATAGCGGACTCGGGCGCACAGGCCTTGAAGGAGGGTTTCGGGCTCGGCGACATCTTCGCTGGCTTCCAGTACTCGGTGATCCAGAACTACCTAAACCGCGTCATGGGGCAGCGGACGCTTGGGAAAAAGGTCTTCTTCCAGGGAAAGCCCGCCTCGAATCCATCCCTTGCCTGGACCCTTGCGGCCGTGACCCGGCGCGAGATCGTGGTTCCCCCAAACCCCGGGGCGATGGGGGCCTGGGGCATCGGGCTTTGCGTCGTATCGGAGGCTGGCGCCGAGGCGCTCCTTATGGCCGAACGGCTTGATCCCAAACGAATTCTTGCGGCCGAGATACTGGAACGCGGCGAGTTCACCTGCCGGGACGGAAAATGTCGGACCCTGTGCCCCATCCAGAGGACCGTCATCGGCTACAACGGGGAAAAGCTCACGGCCACCTCGGGCGGGGCCTGCCCCAAGTACGAGGTGGCGGCCCAGAGCCGCGCCAAGCTGGAAAAGGACGCGCCCAATCCATTCCAGGAGCGCGACCTTCTTCTTTCGGCATATGAAACGGAAATCCCCGGAGCATTCGTGGTGGCCATCCCCATGACGGGCCCCATCGGCGGCTACTTTCCGTGGCTTTCCACCCTGGTCCGCGAGCTGGGCTTTTCCGTGAAGCTCCTGCGCTCCACCTCCTCGTCTTTGGCCGAGGGCGAGCACCTGTGCAACTCCTACGATTCATGCGGGCCCGTGAAGATCGCCCACGCCATCTGCAACACCGATCATTCCATCCTCTTTTTCCCCAAGATAATGGACTTTCCCGATCGCAGCGGTCCCGGCGGCCAGCCCTGCGTAACGGAGGAGGCCATGCCTGAGCTGGTGGACGCGGCCTTGAAATCCCGCAACAAGGACGTGCGGGTCATCCGCCCGAAGCTTCATCTCAAAAAGGGGCTTGGCGGGAAAAGGATACAAAGGGAGCTTAGGCCCTTGGCCGAGGCTCTTAAAGCGGACCCCGCCCTTCTCGGCCCGGCCCTCGAAAAGGCGGCCGCGGCGCAGGCGGCCCACGAGGAGGCCCTGGAAAAAATCGGCCGAAACGCCCTTGACTACGCCCGGGAAAAGGGTTTCCCGGCGGTTGTGGTGTGCGGCTCCCAGCACGTGATCCACGATCCGGCGGCCAACTCGGGAATCCCCGACATCCTTCGTCAGAACGGGGCCATGGCCATACCCATGGACTGCTACCCCATAGACCCCAAAACCCCCGAGATGCGAAAGGTCTACTGGGGCGACGCCAACCGCTACGTGCGGGCCGCGGTTTCCGCCCGCAACAGCGGCGACGCCTTTCCCCTGATGCTCTCCTCCTTCGGCTGCGGCCCGGCCTCGTTCACCGAGCAGAGCTTTCAGACCCTCCTTAGGGGCTATCCTCACACGATTCTGGAAAGCGACGGCCACGGCGGAGCAGCCGGGTTCGTGACGCGCATCCAGGCCTTTTTGCAGTCGGTGCGCCAGTTCCGCGCCGAGGCCGGAAAGGTCACGCTTCCGGACAACTCAAAGGCCGTGGCCCACGTATCCAAGGGCGGCTACGCTGGAAGGTACCTGGACCCGGCCGTGCGCTACGTATTTTTCTCAAGCGTCGATTACCTTGGCGATGTGCTGGCCGCTGTGTACCGCGCTTACGGCTACGACGCGGTCTCCGCGCCGCCCCTTTCCGAGCACAACTACGCCGAAGGCAGGAAGGACTGCTCCGGCAAGGAATGCATGTCCTACCAGCTCATATGGGGGGCCTTCAGGGAGTACCTGGAGAAAAACCCCACCACGAAGCCCACCCGCTTCATGCAGCTATCCGGCAGCATGTGCAGGGCCGGCATGTACCCTGTGAAGGATCGCATCTCCATCGAGCGGCTCGGCAGGGACCAAAACGTGAGCGTCATCTCCATGCGCCTGGCGGGCGGCCCCGGCATGGCGGCCAGGACATCCGCGGGCATCGCGGCCCTGGACATCATCCGGCAGCTCTACATCTACCACATGCCCGTCGAAACCGAGCCCGGCCAGGCCGAAGCCCTCTACCACGGCTTTTGCCGGGAGGTCATCTCCCTCATGTCCCGAAAACTCGGCCCCGGCCCCGCCGCTTCCGCCCAAACGCCCCTTCACTGGGCCCTTTTAAAGCGGATCGTGGCGCGGGCTTCAGAGGAGTTCGCCCGCATGGAGAGCCGGGCCGCCGGAAAGCCGCGGCCCCATTCCACCATCTTCGTTTCGGGCGACCCCATGACCAAGGGGAACGACGTGGCCAACGCCGGGATTTTCAGGGCCCTAAGCGACCAGGGCGTGCGCGCGGTGGTGGAGCCCACAAGCGACGTCATCGAGTACTTCGGCCGCATGCACCCGGGCGTCCTCTTCGGCCAGAACAGCAGCCCCCTCAAGAACCGCATGTACATCGCCTCGATGGTGGCAATCAGGGAACGGCTCTACAAGGTAGCCCGAAGGCTCCACCCCTGGCTTCCCATGCCCGACATGCCGGGGGCCATCAAGCGCGGCTCCGCCATAATCGACCCCGCCACCAACGGCGCCTCTGGCTACGCAGTGGGAAGCGTGCTCCTTCACTGGGACACGGGCCTCTACGACGGCGTCCTCATGACCAGCTGCTGGGGCTGCGACAACAGCCTCGTGGAGGAAAGCCTCTTGCGGCACAACGAAAACATACCCTTCTACTTCTACTACGACGACGGCACCCCCTTAGACCTCCGCCGCGTCACGAGCTTCGCCTTCCGCCTCCGCCGCCGCGCGGCGTGAGGCTAGACTTTGCGGGGTGAGGGCCGGGGTCCCTCACCCCTTCCAAAACACTTTCGGTATAAAGGCCGAATGAATGCCGCCTTCATCCCGCCGTCACCCGGGCCAGGGTGAGGACGTCGACCCGCGCGGCTCCGGCCTTCTTGAGGACCTTGGCGCACTCCCGGGCCGTGGCGCCGGTGGTGTAAACGTCGTCCACGACAAGGACTTTCCGGTCCTTCACCTCGTCGGGCCGCTCCACGGAGAAGGCCTTGCGCACGCTGGCCGCGCGGTGCACGCGGTCCAGCGACGCCTGCGGCGGCGTGGGCCGCACCCGCTTCATGAGCCGCGAAGAAACGGGCGGAAGCTCCGGTCTCCCGGCCCAGTCCGCCAGAATCAGCATCACCTGGTTGAAGCCCCGCTCACGAAGGCGCGATTTGTGGAGCGGCACGGGAATCACCAGATCGGGCGGGTCGTCGGCGAAGTGCCTAAGGTAGGCGTCCTGGAGAAGATACCCCAGGGGCCGCGCCAGCTCCATGCGGCCGCCGTACTTGAGCCTCTGCACGCCACGCGCCAGCGCCCCCTCGTAGAGGCCGGCGGCGCGGGCGACGGAGAAGGCAGGGCGTCTTTCGGCGCAAAGGCCGCACACGCGGTCAGGGCCCGTGCGGGAAACGAAGACCTCGCCGCACACGGAGCATATGGGCGATTCCACGGGGGCGACTTCATCTTGGCACTCATTGCAGAGCCAGCCCGAAAGGAGGGCTAATAGGTCCCCCCCGCCCAGAAGCGGCCCTGCCCGCTCCGGGGAGAGCCGGGCAAAACCCTGTGAAATGGAAAGGAATTTTCCGCAGCCCAGGCAGCGCGGCGGGTAGAGGGCGGAGAGCAGGAACTCGGCCGCAAGCCCCGGAAGGCCAAGGGGTCCCATTTTTCGGGGTGGGGTCATCACAGGCTTCCCGGCGCGGGCCGCGATGCGGGGTTCACGGGCGGGCCGGGGGCTTTTCCGGCTCGTCCTTCTTCTTTTCGGGCTCCTCGTAGTCCTTGAGGGAGCTTAGAAAAAGCCCCAGGCCGCCGAAGAAGAGGACGAAGATGACGATAAGGTCGAAGGCGCTCATGACCCTGAGCGAAAAATCTATGCTCATGATGACGCCCGCGATCAGGGCCACCAGCGACCCTCCGGCCAGGAACCAGCCGATCAGGTTCTTCGAGTTGTAGAAAAGCATTCCCACGCCGAAGATGAAGGGCACGCAGACCATCCCGCTCGTCACCTGGAAGCCCCCGAAGCCGAACAGGGCGTAGCCGAGCCCGAAATGGGACGTCGTCACTACAATCGAGCGGAAGAAGAGATATGCCCCCGCGACCAGCATGGCGAAGCCCAGAAGAAATCGCCCCGTGCCCCCGCTCGTTCCGCCTGCTCCCCTTTGCGGCATGGCCGTTTCCTTTCGTTTATCGGTAGCTTGAAGATATTGCCGAGTGATAATAGATAGTTGTAAGGCAAGCCGCCCTCGCCTGAAAAGGCGTTTGCGGGTCAAGCGGCAAGCTTTCGATCCGTTTTCAACTATTTTATCATGATCGAGGCTGATTTGGAAGGGCAGGCGGGGGAGGGATGGAAAACCTGTCGTTCACGGCGGGTTTCCCATCCCTCCGTTTTTTCAGCTCTTCATCGATTCCGCCAGGCCTTCGGCGAAAAGCGAGCAGGAGACGGTCTTGGCGCCGGGAATCTGGCGGGCCAGGTCGTAGGTCACGGTGCAGGAGGAGACGGCGGAGGCCAGCGTTTCGCGGACCAGGGCCGCGGCCTCGGTCCAGCCCATGTGGTCCAGCATCATGGCGCCGGAAAGGATGAGGGAGCCGGGGTTCACCATGTCCTTTCCCGCGTATTTTGGGGCGGTGCCGTGGGTGGCCTCGAACACGGCGGCCTTGTCGCCTATGTTGGCGCCCGGGGCCATCCCTAAGCCCCCCGCCTGGGCCGCCAGGGCGTCGGAGATGTAGTCGCCGTTTAAATTCGGCGCGGCGATGACTCCGAACTCCTCCGGCCGCAGCAGCACCTGCTGGAAGAGCATGTCGGCGATACGGTCCTTGATGACCACGCGGCCCTCGGGCGCTTTTCCGCCGAAGCTGTCGAAAACTTCAGCTTCGGTCAGCGTCTGGTCCGGGAAAAGCTCGCGGGCGGCCTTGTAGCCCCAGTCGCGGAACGCGCCCTCGGTGAACTTCATTATGTTTCCCTTGTGCATCAGGGTGACGCTTCCGTAGCCGTGATCGATGGCGTGGGCCACGGCCCGGGCCACAAGGCGGCGGGTGTTTTTCTCGCTCATGGGCTTGATGCCTATCCCCGAGCCCGGGGCGATCTTCGCGCCCATTCCTTCCAGAAAGCCTATGATTTTTTCCGCCTCCGAAGAGCCCGCCGGAAACTCTATCCCGGCGTAGAGGTCCTCGGTGTTTTCCCGGAAAATCACCATGTTGACGGCCTCTGGGTTTTTCATGGGGCTGGGCACCCCGGGAATGTAGCGAACCGGACGCACGCAGGCGTAGAGGTCGAGTAGCTGCCGGAGCGCCACGTTCACCGAGCGGATGCCGCCCGAGACCGGCGTGGTGAGGGGCCCCTTTATGGCCACCACGTGCTCCCGGATGGCCGCAATCGTCGCTTCGGGGAGCCACTCGCCCGTCTCCCGGAAGGCCTTTTCGCCCGCCAGGACCTCCTTCCACACGATGAGCCGCCCGCCCTTGTAGGCGGCCGAAACGGCGGCGTCCAGGACCTGTTTCGCGGCGGGCCATATGTCGCGGCCGGTGCCGTCGCCCTCGATGAAGCAGACGATTGGATTTTGCGGCACCTCCAAGCTTCCGTCCGGCCGGACGACGATTTTTTTGCCTTCCTTTTGCATTTTGCTTCCGTTCCTTCTTTCGGCTTCGATCCGCGCCGTGATTTATCATTGTAAAACATGGGAACAGCCATGATTGCCCTTCCATAATTGAAAGTGTTTTG
>JAKAGN010000194.1 GCA_021815525.1 Deltaproteobacteria bacterium | reverse complement strand
CAGGCCGTCCAAGTCCACCGTGAGGTAAACCGTATCGCTCAAGCGGGAGACGGCATCCTTCATCCAGGAGCCGTCGGAGCCGGCGATCTCGTGGGCGAAGAAGGGGCGGTAGCCGCGCTCTTTCATGAAGGCGGCCTCCTCGGCGCAGAAGGAGCGGATTCCCACTGCCACCGCGGGGATTTGGAGGTCGTCGGCTATGCGGCGCATGACGCAGGCGTGGTTGTGGACGGAGCCGTTCCATGTGTGGCGCAGGTCCGTGTGGGCGTCGATCTGGAGGACCGAGAGGCCCTTGTGGGCCGCGGCCGCGGCCCGGACCAGGGGGTAGGTGACGGCGTGGTCGCCCCCCAGGAAAAGGGGGCGTTTTCCAAGGGAAAAGAGGCGCGCTGCGGCGGCCTCCACCACGGCGGGCATGGCTTCCGGGTTCTGGGGCACGGAAAGGGGCGGAAGGGTGAAGACGCCCGGAGCGGGCCAGAAGAGGCCGCTTTCCTCGTCCATCATCTCCATCTGGGTGGATGCGGAAAGGATGTGCCAGGGGGCCTCGGCCGCCCCCTCGCCGTAGGAGGGAGCGAACTCGTAGGGCACGGGAAGAACCGCCACCCGCGCGGCCGCGAGGCTCTCCGCCTGGGCCTCGTCCCCGCCGAAGGGCGTGAAGGCCGGTGTCTCTTTTCGCTCCGCCATCCCCCTTCTTTCCCGCCTACCTCGCGCCGGCCGAAAAATTGTAGCGGCCGGGGTAGCCGTCCCCCACGAACTTGTCGAAGCTCATCTTCTTGTAGAAGCCCGAGTGGACGTACTTCAAGACGTCCATGAAGGAGCCGGGCGGCCGGTAGCCGGGGCTCGAAAGGAGCGTCTTTCCCGTAGCGTCGGTGAAGACGAGGGTGGGGTAGCCCCGCACGCCGTAGGCCTGGGCCAGGGCCTCCTCCTCGTCGCCGTCCAGCTTGACGGGCAGGAAGTACTCGTTCAGGGCCTTGACCACGGCGGGATCCTTGAAGGTGTCCCGCTCCAGCTTTTTGCAGAACCCGCACCAGGTTGTGTAAAAGCTGATGAAAACGGGCTTCTTGGACTGCCGGGCGGCGGCCTTGGCGGAGTCGAGGGAAAGCCAGCGGATGCCGTCCGCCGCGGCCGAGTCCCGGGGCCCGGCGCTCAGGGTCAGCCAGAGGGCCAGGGC
This sequence comes from Deltaproteobacteria bacterium, assembly GCA_021815525.1. Classification (GTDB taxonomy): domain Bacteria; phylum Desulfobacterota; class Desulfobacteria; order Desulfobacterales; family Desulfatibacillaceae; genus JACRLG01. The sequence goes on along the minus strand of JAKAGN010000194.1, from coordinate 4,732 downwards.
CGAAAAAACCGCCGTCACGGTGATGAAACGCCTCATCATTGGTATTTCTCCTTGAAGGATGGGGGCGCGGAAGGCGGGCCCTCAGCCCTGGCCCAGAAGCTCCCTGACCCGTTCGAAAATCACGTCGACGCTTCCCTGGATGTATTTCAGGGAATCCGTGAGAAGCACGAGCCCGATGGCGACGAGAAGTATCCCCGCCACGAGGTTGATGGGCCGCATGAAACGGGTGGCCCCCCGCAAAAAAGACAGCAGCGAATGCGTGTACCAGGAAAGCACCAGGAACGGCAGGCCCATGCCCAGGGAGTACACGGAAAGGAGCCATACCCCTTCCCACACGCGGTTCTGATTGGCCGCTATGGTTAGTATCGCCCCCAGGAAAAGCCCGAAGCACGGGGTCCAGCCGGCCGCAAAGGCCATGCCCACGAAAAAGAGCCCGAAAAGATGGGCCGGCCGCCGCGCCACGTGGATCTTCATCTCGCGGTTCAGGAAGGGGATGGGAACGAGGCCGGTCACCTGTATCCCCATAATCACTATGAAGAGGCCCCCGCCGATCCTAAGCCACGCCTTGTGGCTCGCCAGGAAGCCGCCCAGATAGGTGGCCGAGGCGCCCAGAAGTATGAACACGGCGGAAAAGCCCAGGACGAAGGCGGCGGTGGCCGGCACCAGCTTCCGGCGGACGGAGTTGGCGTCGCCGTTGACGAGATCCTCCAGGGAGGTCCCGGCCAGAAAAGTGAAGTAGCCCGGGATGAGGGGAAGGACGCAGGGCGAAAGGAACGAGGCCAGCCCGTAGAGAAAAGCGGAAAGGAGCGTCACTTCATGGCCGGAGCCGAAATTCACGGGAAAGCTCCTTCGTCACCGGCCTGCCGCGCCGGAAAGGACCCTTGCGCGATGGGCCGCGGCCGCCAGCGCGTCCAGGAAGGCCTCCTTGACGCCGGCCGCGAACAGTACCTCGAAGGCGGCCTGGGTGGTGCCCCCGGGGGAGGTCACCTTGCGGCGCAGGCTCTCGGGGTTCTCCCCGGACTGCTCCAAGAGGAGCGAGGCGCCCTTCAGGGTGGCCGTCACGAGGTCCCGTCCGTCCTCCGGCGGGAGCCCCAGGTTCCTGGCTGCTTCCAGCATGACCTCGGCCAGGAAGAATACGTAGGCGGGCCCGGAGCCGGAAACCGCCGTCACCGCGTCCAGGTCCTCCTCGGGAAACTCCCTGACGAGCCCGGTGGTCTCCAGGATGGAGCGGGCCAGGTCCCGGTCCTCCGGCGAGGCCTCGCGGTTGGCCGCCATGCCGCAGGCCCCGGCCCTCACCAGGGCCGGCGTGTTGGGCATGGCCCGCACTATGGGAAGGCGCGCCCTGGCGTCTTGGGAAAGCCCGGCGTAGAGCCTGTCCTCGATGGTTTCGATCCTGACCCCGGCCGCGATGGAGAGGACGAGCTTGCGGCCGGAAAAATCCGGGAGGGGGGCAAGACCCGCCAGGACCTCGCCCATCTGCTGGGGCTTCACCGCCAGGATCACGGCGTCCGAAGCCGCGAAAAGCGCCCGGTTGTCCGGGGCTATGCCCGCGCCGTAAAGCCCGGCCGCGGCCGCCAGGCGCTCCTCCGAAACGTCCGAGACCTTCAACCTCGTCCCGGAAACGCCCGCGGAGGAAAGGGCGCCCATCATGGCCGAGGCCATGTTGCCGGCTCCTATGAAACCTATGGTCACTTGCTCCGGAATCATGTCTGTCGCTTCCTTTGCTCCCAAAAAGCACCCATAGAGTATCCGAAACGGCCGCCCGTTTGTCAATGGCTTTGACCCCTCGCCAAGGCAAGCGCAAATACGCCGGCCGCTTTGTCCGAAAGCCCTTGAACCCGGGGGCCCGACGGGTTAAAAGATAAGGTGAGCGGCGCGGAACGGAACGGCCCGAAAGAAAAGGTAAAGCCCATGAACGTTCTATTGGAGAAAAACGGCCCGGTGGTGACGGTCATCATCAACCGGCCGGACGTGAAAAACGCGGTGGACGGCCCCACGGCCCGGGAGCTTTTCGACGCCTTCCGCTCCTTTGACGCCGATCCCGCGGCCTCCGTGGCGGTCCTTTGGGGGGCGGGCGGCTCCTTCTGCGCCGGCGCGGACTTGAAGGCCCTCTCGGAGCCCGGCCTGCCCCGGGCGAACCCCCTGGAGGCCGACATGAACGCCGTGGCCCCCATGGGGCCCTCCCGCATGGTGCTGGGAAAGCCCGTGATCGCCGCCGTGGGCGGCTTCGCCGTGGCCGGGGGCCTGGAGCTGGCCATCTGGTGCGACCTTAGGGTGGTGGAGGAGGACGCCGTGTTCGGCGTGTACTGCCGCCGCTACGGGGTTCCCCTGATCGACGGCGGCACCGTGCGCCTGGCGCGCCTGGTGGGGCTTTCGCGCGCCATGGACATGGTGCTTACCGGCCGCAGCGTCCCGGCCCGGGAGGCCTATAATATGGGCCTGGCCAACCGCCTGGTTCCCCCGGGAAAGTCGCGGGAGGAGGCCGAAAAGCTCGCCGCGGAAATCTCCCGCTGGCCCCAGGCCTGCATGAGGAACGACCGCGCGGCCATGCTGGCGGGCCTTTCCATGCCGTACGGCCAGGCCATGGAAAACGAGTTCGCGGTGGGCATGGAAACCATACGGAGCGGCGAGACCCTCTCGGGGGCCGGCCGTTTCGCGGCGGGCAAAGACCGTGAACGCCCTTGACGCCAAGGAAGAAGCCGTCAAGGGGCTGCTCCGCGCCGCCGGCGGCGCGGCCGTGGCCTTTTCGGGCGGGGCCGACAGCACCCTCCTCCTGGACCTGGCCCGGGAGGCGCTGGGCGGGCGGGCGCTGGCCATCACCGTGGATAGCCCCATCCTGCCGCGCCGGGAGCTTTCCGCGGCCCAGGCCCTGGCCGCCTCCCTCGGGGTGCGGCACATGGTGGCGCCGGGCCGCGAGATGAGCATTCCGGACTTCGTGTCCAACCTGTCGCGGCGCTGCTACTTCTGCAAGAAATCCCACCTTTCCGACATGATGGAGGCCGCCCGCGACCTGGGCCTCACGGTCCTCTTCCACGGGGCCAACGCCGACGACCCCGCCGACCACCGGCCGGGTCTCCTGGCCGCGCGGGAGCTGGGGGTCCGGGCGCCGCTGGCGGAGGCCGGCCTTTCCAAGGCGGAGGTCCGGGAGCTTTCCCGCCGGCGCGGGCTCTCCACCTGGAACAAGCCCAGCTCCGCGTGCCTCGCCTCCCGCATCCCCCACGGAAGCCCCGTCACCGCCTTAAAGCTCGCCGCAATCGAGGCCGCCGAGGACTTCCTCCACGACCAGGGGCTCTCCCAGCTTCGGGTGCGCCACCACGGGGACACCGCCCGCGTGGAGGTGACGGAATGCGACATGCCCCGCTTCCTCGACCCGGCCTTCCGGGAGCGGGCGGCCGCCTTCCTGGAGGGCCTGGGCTTCCGCCACTCGGCCCTGGACCTTCGCGGCTACCGCACCGGGAGCCTCAACCCCGACGGGCCGGCCCCGGCCCCATCCAAGGACAATCAACGGAAAACCAAATGAAGACCATAAGCCTTAAAGACGCCTTCAAGACCCACCGCGTGGACCAGGACAAGACAGCCCTTCCCGAGGACACCATCGCCCGCTTCCTTACGCGGGTGGAGGATTTCGACCTCGACATCTTCGAGGAGGTGGTGCGGGTGGACACCGGCCGCCTGGGAATCCCCGTCTACTTCGCCGTTTACGGCAAGGACGCCCGAAGGCTCACCGGAATAAGGAAGCAGATGGGAAAGGGCGGCACCGACGTCCAGGCCCGGGCCAGCGCCGTCATGGAGCTTTCCGAGCGCTTCAGCTTCTACGCCTTCTTGTCCGAGCCCGAAAACTTCGTCTACGGCGCGCACTCGGACTTCGCCAACGCGGCCCTGCCCCTTTCGGAAATCGCAAAATCCGTGAACGACACCTCGGCCGACCGGGAAAAGGCCCTGGACTTCTTCGCCCGCTTCCCCCAGCGCTGGGCCTGGGCCACGAACCTCACCACGGGCCGGCCGGTCCTGGTTCCCTTCGACTGGTTCTTCGCCATAAACGAGTTCAACGGAACATCGAGCGGCAACCAGACCGAGGAGGCCCTCTGCCAGGGCATCTGCGAGGTGGTGGAGCGCCACGTGAGCGCCCTGGCCGCGGAAGGCCGAATCCCCTTCCCCGGCCTTGCGCGGGAGGGCGTCTCCGACCCCGTGGCCCTCGATCTCCTGTCCCGCTACGACCGCGAGGGGATAATCGTCCAGCTTTCGGACTTCTCCTTCGATACCGGAATCCCCACCATAGGGGCCCTGGCGTACGACCCCGCAACCCTCGGCCGCACAAGCGAGATCGTGTGGACCGCCGGCACCTGCCCCCATCCCGAAAAGGCCCTGAACCGCGCCCTCACGGAGGTGGCCCAGCTGGCCGGGGACTTCCACTCCGGCGGCGTGTACGTGGCCTCGGGCCTACCCAAGCCCCGGAGCCTTTCCGAGGCCGAGAAGGTCCTTAACCCGCAGGCCTTCACCAGCGTGAAAGCGCTCCCCGACCTTTCCCACGACAACGTCAGGGTCGAGGTGGAGCGCCTCGTCTCGACCCTCGCCGCCCGGGACCTTTCCGTCTACGCCGTGGAAACCACCCAGCCGGGCCTGGGAATCCCGGCCTTCTACACCATGATCCCCGGCACCCTCTTCCGGGAACGCGCCAGGAAAAGCTCGGTGGGCCTCTTCCTGGCCAAGGCCGCCAGCCGCAACCGGGAGC
>JAKAGN010000001.1 GCA_021815525.1 Deltaproteobacteria bacterium | reverse complement strand
TTGCGGATCAAGGGGAACCCGCCGGAAGGCGCCGCTCTTCCTGTCGAATATGTGGAGACCCGCGTCCCAGGTACCCACCCACATCGTGCCGGTGTGGTCCTCCAGCACGGAGGTCACCATGCCGCCCCTGAGCCCACCGGGCTTCTTTGTATCTTTCAAGTGATGCGAAAAAATTCCGGTCCTGGGATCGAAGCGGTCCAGCCCACCGTCCGAATAGGCCACCCACACGTATCCCTCGCGGTCCTCGCACATGCCCCGGATCATGTTGCCGCCGATGCTGCCGGGAACCGCCGCGCTATGGCGGTAGGGGAGAAATTTCAAGGCATTGGGATCCAGCTTGTTGACGCCTTCGGTGATGGTGCCGATCCAGAGGGTTCCCGTCCGGTCTTCGAAAAGGCTGACCAGGGAGTGTTCCGTTAAGCTGTAAGGATTGGCGGGGTCGATGGAGAAGCCTTGGAAGGTGAAGGTTTTACGATCCAGGAGGTTGAGACCGCCGCCCCGGGTGCCGATCCAGAAACGGCCCAGGTGGTCTATGCAAAGGGAAGAGATGGAATTGTTGCTGAGGCTTCGGGGATCGTTCTCCCTGCTCTGGAATAGGCGGAACTCCCCGGTTTTTACGTCGAGCCTGCCCAAGCCCCCCAGCTGGGTTCCGATCCAAAGAACGCCGGAGGCTTCCGAAACGAGGGCCACCACGGTCTTGCCGAAAAGGCCAGCGGGGTTCCGCGGATCGCTCATCACGGGCGTGAAGGCGCCCGTCCGGGGCTCGTAGCGGCAAAGCCCGGTGTTGGTCCCGATCCACAGGTTGCCCGACCGGTCCTTGCAGAGGCTTCTCACCTGGTCATTGAGGAGGCTCCGGGGATCATCGGATTTGTGGGTGAAGGTCTTGAACTTGCCGGTCTTGGGATCGAAGAGGGATAGCCCCCCCAGGGTGGCCACCCACAGGCGACCGTCTTTTTCCTCCACGATGGCCTGAACGCGGTTTTCCGGAAGGCTTGCGGGATTCTTTGGGTCGTGAATGTACCTGGTGAAGGTTTCGGTTTTCGGATCGAAGAGGTTCAAGCCCCTGCCCGTCCCTATCCAAAATCTCCTTTGGCCGTCTTCCAGGAGGCAATTGATCACGTTGTAGCTGATGGAGCGGGGATCGTTTTCCGAGTTCTGAAAGCACTTGAAGGTGTAACCGTCGTAACGGTTGAGCCCGCTTTCGGTGCCTAACCACATGAAGCCCCGGCTGTCCTGAACGATGGTGTAGACGGACTGGCCGTTCAAGCCGTTCTCGGAGTTCAGGTGCTCAAAGGCTGTGCTCTTTGGGTCTGGAAGGGCTGATAGCGCGGTGACGGAACCCGGGAGAAGGGACAGAAGGGACAGGAGGAGGAGGAAAAACGGCCGTTTCATGCGGTGTCTCCGGTTTCCGGCTCCGGTTTTCGCGGGCCGGGAAGGATGTCTCGATCCTGTTTTTTCAAAAGGTGTTTCCGTGTCGATATGTACCAAAAAAGGACGATAAGGACGACGGAGTAATTGTTTATGCTTTTCAAGGCTTATGATTGTTTATGCAAAAGTCCGTCCCAAGAAGAGGCATAGGCTCTGCCGAGTTTTGCCGAAAGGCCGCGCCCCTTTGGAGATGGAGGAAAGACCTCTGCAAAAAATATTTTTATTCCAGAATGTTATCGTGTAGCTCCCGGATATGGGATTCTGGCACCATCCTTGCGACGCAATTTTTAAATTTTATTCGATCCCATGGCCTGGGTCAAGGCGGAAGGGGAGCGCATCACAGACACCTTCGAAAGCGGGCTTTCCCTCGTGGCCGTCAAGAACGACACCGCGGTGGGAACGAGTGTCGTCTATACGCTCGCCGGGAACACGGCCACCTGGACCACGGATGTCATCCCCGGGGGAGGGGAGGAGATTTTCTACATCCGCTGCTCCACCACCTCCTGCTCGGAACTGGGAGCCACCGCCGCGGCCTCCTGGGGCTGTGCGGACTCGGGCGGCGCGCCATCCTGCAACCTGGCGGACTCGGCCCTGGTGACGGTGCGTTGCCCGCTCACCCTCTACTTCGACGAGATCGCCCCCGGCCAGCAGGCCTACGTGGACTTCACCATGCGGGCCAAGGGCTGCACCAACAAGAGCGTCCAGATCGTGAACGCAACCTGGTTTGCGCTAGCCAGACGACGGAGTGCCAGGGGAGCCTTCCCTTGAACGCCACGGCGGACGTCAGGATCGCCGAGAGCCGCATCATCGTCACCGAGCACTCGGCCACCCCCTCTTTCCTGGATTTCTGCGGCTCCACCGCCACCTTCACCATAAGGATCTCCGACTCGTGAATCTCCGAGGTCTACGAAACCATCGCCCGCGAGACCCTGCCCCCTGGCCTCGTCCTCTTCGGCACGCCCCAGTACCGGATCGACCAGAACGGCGATGGAACCTGGGACGGCCCCCTGGCCAACTTCCCACAGGCCGGAGGCTACACCTCGTACAACCCAGCCACGCGGGTCCTCACCTGGAACTTCATGGACCCGAACAACGACAGCAACGAAGCCGATTCCATAATCACACCACGGAAGGACACGAGGCCGACGCGGACGGGCTCAGGCACCGCGTGCTGAAGCCCGGCGGGCAGATCGAGATCCAATTCAAGGCCTACATTCCCGACTGTGCGTCCGCCACCGACTACTACAACGGAAGCCGCCAGGCCCAGGCCGAGGTCCTTTTCGACAAGCCCTGCGATCACGCCAACATGGGCGATCCGCTTTCATTGTCCTCCCTCAACATGGTGACGGAGCTTCCAGCCAACGCCAACGTGGACGTCCTGGTCCAGAGCCGCAACCCCTCGGGCGCGCCCTGGAACGGCGCCTGGACCAACTCGGTGGTGTGGGGCGAGAAGGGCCAGACCCTGGAGTGGAAGGTGAGGCTCAGTTCTAACGGCGACGGCTCGGCGCCGGTGGTGACCCTGAAGGACATTCTGCCCCCCAACGTCACCTACGTGGGCTGGTCCAACGTGGGCGCCGAGTCCACGGCGGGGGTTTCCATGAACTTTGTTTCCGGCGACGGGACGGCGGGAAACCTCACCTTCAATCTGGCCCTCGGAAACGGCTACCAGGCCATGGCGCGGATCTCGGGCACGGCCGAGGACTCGCTCGCCGGAAACGTGGCCACCTGGAACCGGGGCACCGTGACGCTGGCTCCGGGCGCTAGCCTCACCTGGGTCTACTCGGCCCAGGTCAAGACCGGCGGCGGGGACCTCCGCGCCATCGTCTCCGTGAACGGCTACTGCGTGGATTTGAACGGCACGGACGTCTGCCAGTACAACAACGACCAGTCCATAGGCTATCTTGCGGGCGCGGAGGTCCGGAAGACCATCGCCTCGGTGAACACGCCGGCTTCCATCACGAACGCTCCCACCAACACCACCGCGGACGCCACCCACGGAAACGCCATAACCTACACCATCGAGGCCCATTTTTCCGACAACGGCCCCTACACCTCGGTGGCCCTGACCGACACGCTCCCCGCCAACATGACTTACGTCTCGGCGGTTCCCGCGCCCAACTCCGTGGCGGGTCAGGTCCTCACCTGGAACCTCACCGGCGGCACCGGGACGGTGAACGGCGCGCAGAATGTATCCATCACCGTCATCGCCAGGGTGGCCAACGCCGCCAACCGGGGCGACGTCCTCACCAACACGGCGGCGCTCTCCTTCGTCCACCACGGCGTCGCCTTCAACGCCGGGACGCATCCGGCGAACCTCGCCAAGACCACCAGCGTCACCGTGATCGCCTCCCGCTTCCGCACGGCGGACCTCCAGAAAACGGCCGTTCCGGTGGGAACACCGACGCAGGGCCCCAGATTCAGGCCATCTCGGCGAACGGTGCGGCACTCACCGCCGGCGTGGATTACACCACGAACTGGGTCCAGGCCACGGGCGTCTTCACGGTGAGCCTCCTCCAAACCGCTGCCGCCCAGCTTCTCCGGGGGCAGTACTTCGAGATCACCTACCGCTGCACGGTGGACGGATTGGTGGGCACCGACACCACCTTCACCACGAACGCCTACGTTTCGAGCTACACGTCCTTCCCCGGCACCGTCCCCGCGCCCTGGCCCAACAAGGACCGCTCATACGGCAACACGGTGGGCGCTGGAAACCCCAGCTATCTCGCGCCCTTGACCCGCAGCCATCAGACGGCATCGCCGCTTCCCACCAAGGCCGTCACAATGCGCCAGACCCTCCCGGCCCAGGACCCCACCGAGGTTTCGGACAGCTCCGGCCGCGCCACCATCGGCGAGCGGGTGACCTACAAGGCCCGGCTCGTGGTGCCCCAGAACCTTTCCGTATAAGACCTCACCTTCACCGACACCATACCGGACGGGCTCAAGGCCCTCTCCGCCTCCTGGGCCTACTCCAACGACTCTGGGGTGAACGTCACCGGCGCCTTCGGGGCCCCGGTCGCCAACGGCAACGGCACCTGGACGGTCTCCGGCGCCATAGGCGACGTTCCGGCCGTCACCATCGCAGCCAATAACACCGTCATCGTGCGCATCGTCTGCACCGTGGACAAGACCTTCGTGACGGCCACCGGCTCGGTGGACGCCAACGGGAACGGGCGGGTGGACCGCGGTGATTCCATGGGGAACGTGGCCTCCTTCACCTGGAACCGGAAGAACGACGACGGGAGCACCAGCGTCACCAGGCAGACCAACGGGGGGACACCCATCTCCTTCACCATCGTGGAGCCCACGCTGGGGACCCTCCGGAAAAGCTTCAACGGCCGGGCCATAATCGCGGCCCCGGACTTCACGTCGAACGATCTCTATGATTCAGACGGCGTAACCCTCCGGAACGCGCGCGGCCGGGCCACCTATTACTATTACACCGCGGGGAACATTCCCCTAAACGTCGTGAGCGTAACCGACATCGGCCCGGCGACGACGGAAACCTGGTTCTGGCGCTGCACGGGTCTTTTCACCATCACCACCCAGTACGACGCAGTGAGAGGCGACTTCGACGCCAGGATCGCCGGCGGCGCCACCGAGAGGGCGTCCTTCACGGTCAAGATATTCGCCCCCACCTCAACCCCCACGGGCTACGTGGACGTCTCCATCATCACTGCGAGCGCCAGGGATTTCGCCCTTTCCCAGACCCCCTCCGTCATCGACACCACCCAGGCGGTGGCGGGGGACCTCCTCCTCACCAAAAGCTCGGTGCCCGCGCCGGGAGTTCCGGTCAAACCCGGCAACGCCATCGTCTACACCACCACCTTCTTCAACAAGGGAGCCACGGCCCTGAACACCGTGGTCCTCTACGACGAGATATCCCCATACACATCCTACGTGCTTCAGACTGGCGCGGCGAGCCTTCCCTCGGGCCTCACGGGCGCCGCCTTCCAGGTCTCCCGCGACGGCGGCATTTCCTGGACCAACGACAACGTGGGCGCGGGGGCCGATCCCACCGTGACCAACGTCCGGGCCGTGCTTTCCGGCGTGCTGAACGCGGGGCTCTCCGGGTCCATCAGCTTTACCGTGAGTGTGAAATAGAGCGGTGAGGGGGATGCGACAACCTCCTCCCCGAGCCCTTTCCAAAAGGCGCCTGGGCTCCGCAATCGTCCCCCCCTTGAACCGCCGGATCATTGAGCTTAGGTTAAAACTGTGCCCCCCATAGTATAACATCCTAAAATCATTGCCTTATAAAGCGCCCATCTTTTGAGCGTTCAAAATATATGTTACTATCACCTAACAGTATGAAATTTGAGGAAAAAATTAGACATTGAATTGCGGGAGATGCGATGCGCGGGACGATGATTCATCGAGGGGTTCTTTCGATTTAAGCGTTACTTTGAGTCCCACTTGACAATATCCTTTTTTTTTAATAACAAATAAGAAATCGAGGATTATTTCATCCATCCCCCAAGCAGGGAGACGGCCATGAAGCGTGCGCAGAGCCTTGCCTTCACGTTGGCGCTGGTTTGCCTTTGCCTGCCCTTTGTCACGGCTTCGCCCGCTGGAGCCGCCGCGCACACCGTGCTGGTGTCGGGCATGGACAGGCTCTACCTGAGCGGCGGCACCAGCATCGATCAGGATACTGACCCTTACTTCACCGCCATCTATGATGACGTCACCCACGTGGTGGCCATCCTGGGGCACCGGGGCGTAAACCCGGACGGAGACGCGGGCCAAGCCTACCTCTACCAGCTCTCCGGAACCCAGGGCGGCGACCGGGTGGCCCAGGAAATCCCCACCGCCACCATAAATGGGGTGGTTTACACCGACATGAACATCGCAAACGGCCTGGTTCCACTTTTCCTGACCTTCGGAAAACGGAACGGCTCGCCCACCTTCAACTTCTTTTCGATTTTTTCCGCGGTGAGCGCCTTCAACGCCCAGGGAACCCTCCAGGACGTCGACGGCGACCCGGACGGCCTATGGGACAGCGTATTCGTGCCTGCCCACGAGGAGCCGGCCTGCGTGGACTACCCCGAGTGGCAGCACACCTTTCCGGATGCGCTGTTCGATCTCACGGTCGGCTCGGCCATGCGGCTTCTCCAGGACCTGGGCGAGGGGGTGCAGACCTTCATCTCCTTCGGCAGCGTTTTCTGGATGAAACCCGGGCATCCCACCCTTCCGGCCGGCGAGGTGTATCTTAGCATCAACATCCCCATTATCAGGATGGAAGGGCAGGGCGGGGACATGCTTCTGGTCCAGGCCGGCGGCGAAATTTTAGGCGCCATCCCGGAAATCCCCGCCCAGTTCGTGGAGCCGCCCGAGCCCGGCTTCGTTGGAGCGCCCCTTCCCAACCCGAACCCAAACCCCAACCCCGGATCGCGGCCCTATTATCACAAGGAAATGGACATCTTTAAGCAGATCTGCTTCATCCTTTCCGCCCGGAACACCGGCTCCTTCTATGACGCCCACCGTAAGATGGCGCGCCTTTTTTCCCGCACCCGCGCATACTCCGTCGTGGCCATAGCCGTGTTGACGGGGCTTTTGGCCTTGGGGATCGTCACCTTGAGGCGCAGGAATTTCGGCAAGGGACTTTAAGGCTCGCGGCTTTCCCCAGGAATTCATCGTTCGATGGAAAAAGGCTCCGGCAATGCGCCGGGGCCTTTTTGCGTGAAAGCGTCAAAAATACCGGAACGGCCCTTGTGGAAGGGGGACCTTTTTCCCTTGGGTGCGATGCTATATGTCCCTCATCCGGTACCCCACCCCGGGCTCGGTGAGAAGAAGCCGGGGCCGGGCGGGATCGGGCTCCACCTTACGGCGGAGTTGGGCCATGAAAACCCGCAGGTACTGGGTTTGGTGGGCGTAGGGGGGGCCCCACACCTCCTTTAAAATCTGGCGGTGGGTAAGGACCTTTCCGGCGTTTTGGGCCAGAAGGACCAGCAGGCGGTACTCCAGGGGGGTGAGGTGTATCTCCCGGCCGTCCACCGCCACCTCGCGGCGGGCGAGATCCAAATGGAGGGGCCCTATGTCCAGGACGGCCGGGCCGCCGGAGGCGCCGCCCGCGGCGTGGCGCAGGGCCACCCGGATCCGGGCCATCAGCTCGTCCACGCCGAAGGGCTTGGTGAGGTAGTCGTCCGCGCCCGCGTCCAGAGCCTCCACCTTGTCGTTCTCCCTTCCCCGGGCCGAGATCACGATGATGGGAACCTGGCTCCACTCCCGAATTTTCCGGGTCAGGGCGATGCCGTCGCCGTCCGGAAGGCCCAGGTCCAGGAGGATTATCTCGGGGTTCTGGGAGGTGGCGGCCACCAGGGCTTCCTTGCAGGATTTTGCCTCGGCCGTCCGAAAATCCCGCGCGGCGAGGGCCGTGGCCAGGAAGCGCAGCATGGGCGGCTCGTCCTCAACCACCAGCACGAGTGGAGGGTTGGTGTTCACGGGAAGCCCTCCGTTCCGTCGGAAAGGGCGGTGGGCGGGGCCTCCGGCAAGGGGATGCGGATGGTGAACACGGCGCCCCCCCCGGGCCGGTTCGCGGCGGAAATGACGCCGCCGTGGGCCGCCACGATCCCACGGCAGATGGAAAGCCCCAGGCCCACGCCCCCCACGCCGGGATGGGAGCCGCGCAGGAACTTCTCGAACACGCGCTCTTCCTGTCCGGCCTCGATTCCAGGCCCCCTGTCGGCCACGGAGACGGCGACATCTTCCCCATCCCTCACGGCCGAAATGTCGATGGGGCCTTCCGGGGGGGTGTACTTCAAGGCGTTGTCGATAATGTTCACGAAGACCTGCTCGAAAAGCACCGGGTCAACGGAGACGAGCGGGAAATCCGGGGGAAGATGGACCTTAACGGAGCGCCCGGTCAAGCGGCCTTCCAGTCGGGAGAGGGCCGATCCCACGATCTCCTCCAGGGGCACCCACTCCTTCCTGGGCTTCATTCCGCCCGATTCCAGCTTTACCATGTCCAGAAGATTTCCCACAAGCCTCTCCATCCGTTCGGCCTCGGAGCAGATGGAAGCAAGTATCTCGCTTTTCTGCGCATCCGGAATACGTCCGCGATCGTCCCTTAAAAGGGTGGAAAGGCCCGTGATGGCCGCAAGGGGGGTTCTCAGGTCGTGCGAGGCTGCGCTCAAGAGCGAGCTTCGCATCTCCTCGGTCTTCGCCTTGAGCGCCGATGCCTTGGCCTCTTCGGAAAGCCGGGCCCGCGAGAGGGCAAGAGCCGCCTGGGCCGCGAAGGCTTCGAGGAAGCTGCGCCGTTCGATGGAGGAAAGGGTTTCCGTTGCGATTTCCCACAGGGCCAGGACGCCCGGCGTCCTGGGGCCGGCGCTCAATGGCATGGCCGTGAGGCCGGCGCCCGGAAAGGTGTCCGTGCCGCGTCCGGCCGGCCGGCCCTGCTCCCCGGCCCAGCGGACCACGGCCAGCTCCTCCTCGGAAAGGGCGAAGTTGTCCGGGCTTTTGGCCGCCGGCACGAAAGCGCCTGACGGCTCGGAAAGGAGCACCGCCGCCCGGCCTCTGAAGACCTCCGCGGCGTGACGGGCCGTTATCCGCGCCGCATCGCCTTCGTTCTGGACGCTCACCAGATCCCGGGAGAGGGAATAGAGCGACGCGGTCCTTTCCTCGCGGTACCTGGCGTCCTTCTCCTGGCGGCGGATGCGGGAGGCGAGGCCGCTTATGGAAAGGCCGGCCGCGAACATCATGGCGAAGGTGAGGATGTGGCGCGCGTGCTCCACGCTGAAGGTGAAGTAGGGCGGGACAGAGAAGAAATCGTAGGCCGCCACCGACAGCGCGGCCGCCAGTAGCGACGGCCCGCGGCCGAACAGGAAGGCCGCGGCCATGATGGCTGAAAGATAGAGCATCACGAGGTCCGGCAGGGCGAGGAGGTTCCTGCCCGTGACGGCGAGGATCGCCGCGACGGCGACGAGAAGAAAGGCCCAGGCGTAAGGGGCCGGGTGAAGGGGCGGTCTTTCCGGGGCCGGGGGCGGGTCCTCCCTTTCGTCGGGGATGCGTCCCGAGATGAAATGCACCTCGATTTCACCGCTTTCCCGCACCAGCTCGTCCACCAGGGAGCCTGAGAATATCTCCCGCAAGCGGCGCTTGGCGGGCTTTCCGATCACGATGCGGGTCACGTTGTGCTCGCGGGCGTAGCGCAGGATTTCCGCGCCCACGCGGCTTCCCGAGAGCCGTACCACGGCCGCGCCCAGGGATTCGGCGAGAAGAAGGTGCGAGTCCAGGCGCCGGCGGTCGTCCCGGGTCATGGGGTATGCGTTGGGGGCGTCGGCGTAAGCCGCCGTCCAGGGAGCCCGAAGGCCCGCGGCCATGCGCCGGGCCCCCCTTATGACTCGCGCCGAGGAGGGGCTCGCCCCCACGCAGACCAGGATGCTCTCGGCCGTGGGCCATGTGGCCGTGACGCCGTGCTGCATCCTGTACTCGCGCACGTCCGAGTCGAGCCGCTCGGCGGTTCTTCTTAAGGCCAGCTCCCGGAGGGCCAGGAGATTCCCCCGCTTGAAGAAGTTGTCAGCCGCCCTTTTGGCCTGCTCCGGCAGGTAGACCTTGCCCTCCGCCAGGCGCGCCAGAAGCTCGTCCGGAGTGAGGTCAACTATCTCCACGGCGTCGGCCCGGTCGAGAACGTGATCCGGCACCGTTTCCCGCACCTTGACTGAGGTGATCTGCGCCACCACGTCGTTCAGGCTTTCGAGATGCTGGATGTTCACGGTGGTGTGCACCTCGATCCCGGCCTCCAGAAGCTCCAGGACGTCCTGCCACCTCTTCGGGTGGCGGCTTCCCGGCGCGTTGGTGTGCGCAAGCTCGTCCAGGAGAAGGACCTCGGGCTTGCGGGAAAGGGCGGAATCGAGATCGAACTCGAAGAGCCGAGTTCCGCGGTGGACGGCCTCCCTTCGGGGCAGGACCGCCAAGCCCTCCATGAGGGCCGCTGTCTCCCGGCGGCCGTGGGTTTCCACGCAGCCCACCACCACGTCAGCGCCCTGGGCGGAAAGGCGCCTTGCGGAAAGAAGCATGGAGTAAGTTTTACCGACCCCCGGGGCGTAACCGAGAAAAACCTTGAGCACGGCCCGGCTGCGGCGCTTCTCCTCGGCCTGGACCCGCGCCAGCAGGAGGTCGGGGTCGGGACGTTTTTCGCTCATCGGCATGACAGGCGCCCTCAGTGCGTCTTTCCGTGGCCGGCCTATATTGGGCTTATCCGCGAAAGGGCCAGGTTGAGCTCAAGGACGTTCACCCGCGGCTCGCCCAGGATTCCCAGGGTGCGGCCTTCGACGGAGGAAAGAACGAGCCGCCGGACCGTTTCCGGCGGAAGCTTGCGCTCCCTGGCCACCCGTTCCACCTGGTACAGGGCCGCGGCCGGCGAGATGTGGGGGTCGAGACCCGAGGCCGAGGCCGTCACGAGGTCCGCCGGAACGGGCCCAGTGCTTTCGGGGTTTTCGGCGCGGAGCCTTTCCGCCCGGGCGTCCGCGGCTTTTCTCAAGGCGGGGTTGGACGGCCCGAGGTTCGATGCGGCCGAGGCCTCCGCGTTGTAAGGGTAAGGCGTGGTGGCGGAGGGGCGCGATCGGAACCAGCCCGGGCCCGAAAAATTCTCCCCCAGAAGCGCCGAGCCCACGGCCCTTCCCCCTAGCTTGATGATACTCCCGTTCGCCTGAAATGGAAACAGGGCCTGGGCCGCTCCCGTAACCAGCGCCGGGTAGCCAAAACCCAGGAGAAGGGAGAACGCTGCCAAAAGCACGATGGCGGGACGAAGGGCGCTATGCGTTTTCATTTTACCCCCGCGAGGCTTAGGAGCATGTCCACAAGCTTTATGAAGGGAAACGGGAAAAGGAGCCCTCCTGCGCCGTAGACAAGGATGTTGCGGCGCAGGAGAACCCCGGCCGGCGCGCTCCTGGGCCTGATCCCCTTTAAGGCCAGGGGGATTAAGGCCACGATCATGAGGGCGTTTACGATGACCGCCGAAAGCACCGCGCTCGCCGGCGAGGAAAGCCCCATGATGTTGAGCGCGCCAAGGGCCGGGTAGGTGGACGCGAAGGCCGCGGGAATGATTGCGAAGTACTTGGAAACGTCGTTGGCTATGGAAAAGGTGGTGAGGGCCCCGCGGGTCATCAGCATCTGCTTGCCGATCTCCACCACCTCCAGAAGCTTGGTGGGGTTGGAGTCGAGGTCCACCATGTTCCCGGCCTCCTTGGCCGCCTGGGTGCCCGAGTTCATGGCCACGGCCACGTCCGCCTGGGCCAGGGCCGGGGCGTCGTTGGTGCCGTCCCCGGTCATGGCCACCATGTGCCCCCTAGCCTGGTAGTCGCGGATGAGGGTCAGCTTGCGCTCGGGCGTGGCCTCGGCCAGGAAGTCGTCCACCCCCGCCTCGGCTGCTATGGCGGCGGCGGTAAGGGGGTTGTCGCCAGTGATCATTATGGTCTTTATCCCCATCCGGCGCATGGCCGCGAAGCGCTCCCTGATGCCGCCCTTCACGATGTCCTTAAGGTGGACGATGCCCAGCACCGTTGCCTCCTCGGCGACCAGAAGCGGCGTCGCGCCCTGGCGGGCCAGTTCGTCCACCGCTTCCCGCACTTCCTTGGAGATACGCCCTCCGCCCTGCCTGACGAAGCGCTCCACCGCGTCAACCGCGCCCTTCCTGATGCGTTTTCCCCCGGCGTCCACTCCGCTCATGCGGGTTTCGGCGGAAAAAGGCACGAAGGATGCCGAAATCTCGGCAAGCTCGCGGCCCCTTAGCCCGAAGCGCTCCTTGGCGAGGACCACGATGCTGCGCCCCTCGGGGGTCTCGTCGGCAAGCGAGGAAAGCTGGGCCGCCTCCGCCAGCCGCCTTTCGGGAATCCCCGGGGCGGGGATGAAGCCCACGGCTTGGCGGTTTCCCAGCGTGATGGTGCCGGTCTTGTCCAGGAGCAGGACGTCCACGTCGCCGGCGGCCTCCACCGCGCGGCCGGAGGTGGCCAGGACGTTGGCTCCTACCAGCCGGTCCATGCCGGCGATGCCCACGGCCGAGAGGAGCCCGCCTATGGTGGTGGGGATGAGGCACACCGCAAGCGCGGCCAGGACGGTGAGGGTCACGGGGCTTCCCTTGCCGGAGGCTTCCACCGCGTAAACCGAAAAGGGATAAAGGGTGGCAACGGCCAGTATGAAAATTATGGTGAGCCCGGCAAGGAGAATCTCCAAGGCTATTTCATTGGGCGTCTTTCTCCTCTTGGCGCCCTCCACCATTGCGATCATGCGGTCCAGGAAGGTTTCGCCCGCCTCGGCCACAATGCGTATCACGAGCCTGTCCGAGAGCACCCGGGTTCCGCCGGTCACGGAGCTTCTGTCGCCGCCGCTTTCCCGTATCACGGGCGCGCTTTCGCCGGTGATGGCGCTTTCGTCCACCGAGGCCACTCCTCCGATCACCTCGCCGTCGCCGGGGATTATCTCTCCGGCCTCGACCGCCACCACGTCGCCCTTCCTGAGATGGGCCGAAGGGACCTCCTCGGTGAGGCTTGCGTCGTAGCCGGGCTGCAGGAGGCGGCGCGCGGTGACCTCCTTCCTGGTCTTTCGGAGGTTTTCGGCCTGGGCCTTTCCCCGGCCCTCGGCAAGGGCCTCGGCGAAGTTGGAAAAAAGCACGGTGAACCACAGCCACAGGGAGACCGCAAGGATGAAGCCCGCCGGGGCCTCCCCCCTTCCCGAAAAAAGGGCGTGGAAAAAAAGGGCCGTGGTGAAGATCGAGCCCGCCTCCACCACGAACATGACCGGGTTTCTGGCCACCGTGCGTGGATCGAGCTTCCTGAACGACTCAACCGCCGCCCCGTAAGCAATGCTTCTGTCGAAAAGACGCCTCGATTTTTTCCTGTCGTTCATGGAATGGCGCTCCTTGTCCGGCTCTCATGGAAAAAGCATGAGATGTTCCACTATGGGACCCAGGGCCAGGGCCGGAATGAAGGTAAGGGCACCCACCAGGATCACGGTTCCCAGAAGGAGCACCGCGAAGAGCGGGGTGTCGGTGGGAAGGGTCCCGGCCGAGGCCGGAACGATCTTCTTGCGCGCCACGGCCCCGGCCAGGGCCAAGACCGGCACGATCACCCAAAAGCGCCCGGCCAACATGCAAAGGCCCGTTCCCACCGTGTGGAAGAGGTTGGAGGCATCCAGCCCCGCGAAGGCCGAGCCGTTGTTGTTGGCCGCGGACGAGTAGGCGTAGAGAATCTCCGAAAACCCGTGGGGGCCGGGGTTGGCCACGGTGGAATGGCCGGAGGCGGCCACGCAGGCCGCGGCGGTTCCCAGAAGGGTAAGGGCCGGGGGGATGAGAACCCCCAGGGAGCTTGCCTTCATCTCGAAGGCCGAAAGCTTTTTTCCGAGATACTCCGGGGTGCGGCCCACCATGAGACCCGCGATGAAAACCGCGATTACCGCAAGGAGTATCATCCCGTAAAGGCCCGAGCCGACCCCGCCGAATATGACCTCCCCCAGCTGGATGAGCCACATGGGGACGAGCCCGCCAACTGGCGTGAAGCTGTCGTGCATGGAGTTCACGGAGCCGTTGGAAGCGGCAGTGGTGGCCACGGCCCACAGGGCGCTTTCGGCCGCGCCGAACCTGAGTTCCTTTCCCTCCATGTTGCCTCCGCCCTGGAAGACGCCGGCGGACTGGTCCACCCCGAGGCCCCTCAAGGCCGGGTTTCCCGAAAGCTCGGCGCCCGCGCAGACGAAGACCAGGGGAAGGATCACCGCCATCATGACGGAGAAAAGGACAAGGCCCTGGCGGGGGGCCTTCACCATCTTCCCGAAGGTGAAGCAGAAGGCCGCGGGAATGAGGAGAATGGCCAGAAGCTCGGCGAAGTTGGAAAGGGGGGTGGGGTTCTCGAAGGGATGGGCCGAGTTGGCGTTATAGTAGCCCCCACCGTTGGTCCCAAGCTGCTTTATCGCCACCTGCGAGGCCACCGGCCCCAGGGCTATCGATGCGCGGGTGAGGGGCGTGCCGTCCGGGGCGGCCTGGGGCGAAATGAGGGATACTTCGGCCCTTCCCTCAAAGGTTTGCACCACGCCTTGGGACACCAGGAAAATCGAGAAGGCAAGCGAGAGGGGAAGAAGAATATAGATGGAGCCGCGCACCAGGTCCACCCAGAAGCTGCCGATGCCCTCACGTTCACTTCGGGCGAAGCTTCTGCAAAGGGCCGCGGCCACGGCCATGCCGCTTCCCGCGGAGAGGAAGTTCTGCACCGCAAGGGCCGCCATCTGGGAAAGCTGGCTCATGACCGCCTCGCCCGAGTAGGCCTGCCAGTTCGTGTTGGTGACGAAGCTTGCGGCGGTGTTGAAGGCCAGGCGCGGCGATACGCCCCCGAACCCGGCCGGATTGAGCGGGAGCGAGCCCTGGAGGCGCAGGAGGGCGTATACGGCGAAAAATCCCAGGAGGTTGAAGACCAGAAGATCCCTTGCGTAGATTTTCCAGGAGCCGTCCGAGTCTTCGCGGACCCCGGCGATCTTGTAGAGGAAGCGCTCCAGGGGGCCCAGAATCTTCCTGGAAAGGCGGTTCTCCCCCTCGTAAACCCTTGCCATGTAAGCGCCCAGGGGCGCGGCCAGGATCGTGAGCAGCGCGAAATAGACAAGAAATTTTATGGCGGCTATCGAGTTCATCAGAACCACTCCGGCTTGAGAAGGGCCGCTACGAGATAGACCAGGAGAAAAACGGCCAGCGCTCCTCCGGCCCACAGGAAAAAGTCCATTTTTTCCTCCTTTCAGAGCCTCGACAAAAGCCCGGAAAATCCGACGCTGAGGATGAAAAAAGCCGCACCCGCCGCGAGAAAAATCAAGTCTGCCATGGCGAACCTTTCCTTTGGGCGGGGGGATGTTCCGGCCCCGCCGGAACGCTCCGCCCTTACGATACAAGGATAAGACGTGACGCATCAGGATGGGGAAAAAATATATGCCGACGGCATAAGGATAATATCAAGGCGGTGCATCGAGAAAAAGGGGGTTGAATACGAATTGTTGAATACGAATCGTGACGCGCGCATTGCCGAGGGCCGGGTGACGCCTGCATTGCATCGGATCGGGGTAGGGCGTTTCGGAGGGGAAGGGGTGCGGCGGGGCGGCGAAGATTCAGGACTGCATGAGCGGGAGCCACTTCTCGAACCGCTGGCTGTAGAAGAACCAGACGCCGCCGCGTTTGACCACCTTGATCTCACCCTTTACGTACCTGCGGCCGGAGCCCTTGGCGTCGATCGAAAGATCATAGCTCACAAGGCTCACGTCCTCGCCTTTTTCCTTTTCGGGCCTTACGTCCCTTATGGTGAGCTTCTTGAAAACAAGCTCCCTGGCTCCGAGCCGCGCAAAAGCGCCGTCCATCACGATGGCGGTCTTGAGCCGGTCTTCGGGAAGCTCCAAAAGCCCCTTGGCGCCTTTGTCATAGGCCACGACCGGCGCAAGGTTGAAGTAAAGCATGATGCCGGCCAGCACCAGCGCCGCGCCAAGGATTAGGGAGTACCTGTTGGAGGCCGCGGCGCCCGGGCCTTTTTCCCGGTAGTCCTTCCGGACCGATTCGATGCCGTCGCTTACGAAGTTGAAAACAAGGTTCACGACGTTTTTCAGAATTTCGCCCGGCATTTCAGGTTCTCCCTATGGCGCGCGTGGCGGAGAAGAAGGTTGGGCCGCGTCGTTACTTCGTCTCCTTGCCCGAGACGCCTTTCAGAAGGCTATGGAAAGCGTCTGGCCCCAGGTGCTCACGTAGTACCAGTGGTCGCCCTTGGGGTGCCTCGTGGCGATGGCGGCGAAGGTGACGGTGCCTCCCCCGTAAACTTCTATGGCGCTTGATTTGGTGTAGCCGTAGGTTTTGGCCGTGGCCGAGTTGGGGTCGAAGTTTTCGTCGGGATGATCCACGAAAAAGGCGTTGCAGGCCCTGAAGGCGGCCTCTGCGTCAGCTAGGGCCATGGCGTTGTAGGCCCGTTTCCTGTACGCGGAGAAAAACGGGGTGGCGATGGCCGCCAAGATGCCGATCACGGCGATGACGATCATGAGTTCCACCAGCGTGAAGCCCCTCTCCGATCCATCGGCATGAAACATTTTCATGGCGGCCTCCCGGAAGCCTTATTGGAAATGAGCTTGTAAACGGCTTTGGTTTTGACCCGGTCAATTGCAACAACTGCAATAATTGATCCAAAATCGGCGAATATCCCGGAAATCATTTTTTCGGGATTCTGGGGGCGCTGGAAGAAAGGAAAGTTTCGAGGCTTGAAGGAAGTCTCACCCGGAGGTGGTGATTTTCACCGCGCGCCGGAAAATCCGGCCGGCCGGCGAAGTTGACAAGGGGAGGTCCGGATTACGGTATTGACGGGGAATTTCGGCCTTGGGCCCTTGAGTGCCCAGGCCATGACGAATTGAAATCGAAGCTGTTTCAAAAGGGAAGGGGGGAAGGGCGGGGGAAGGCCTTCATGAAGAGGTATTCCCCCGTTCGTTTCCTTATAAACCATATTTTTGAATGCAGGCCCAAGCCATACTCATCCTGCTTCCCGCCAAAGGGACGCGTTCATTTTTCCCGCCGCAGGCTGTTTTTGGCCTTGGCCGCCTGCTTGGCCGCGCTCTGGAAGATGAAGAGCGACGCGTCCCGAAAATCCAGCATGGGGCTCGGCAGGCCGAAAAGCATGGGGACCTTAACGAAGAGATCCCTCGCCCCGACCGGGCAGCCCTTGACCCTGTGGATGGATTTGGCTTCCAGACGGCCGGTCACCCTTGTGCAGTCCCCTATGAGAAGCACGGGACCGTCGGGCGCGACGACGTCTCCATTGTATACGCCGGTCACCACGGCCCCTTTTTTGGCCTTGGCCAGGGAGCCGGGGCGCCTTTTTTCGATGGTGCCCAGGCAGCCCTTCAAGGCGCCCTCGCAGCCTCCGTCGCACATTTCGCCGGTATCGCCCGCAAGCCCCGCAAAGAATTTCATGGGGGTTTCCAACTCGCCGAGCACCTGGAAGAGCCTTGGCTTGCCCTTGGGCCGCGCGCGCAGCTCATCCGGGTCGGCGTCGCCAGCGATGTCTATTTCGGAGAGGCTTATGGCGCCGTAGCCGCGATCGGCGGCGATTTTAAGGTGCCTCACGTCCTCGGGCCGGTAGCCCATGATGTGGGCCGCCACCGCGTCCAGGGCCAGGGGATCGGCGCTTATGAGGAGGGCGCCCAGGCGCACGGGGTAGGGTGCGGACTCGAAGCCGTAGGTGATGTCCACCGCGTCGGCCACGACAAGGTCGGGGTAGCCGGGCTCCAGGAGGTCCACGATCTTCTCGTGTATGCGGTAATCGTGAAAAAGCATCCGCTCCTTGTGGCTCAAAATCCCGATGTTGAGCTTTAACGCGCAGGTTATGGATGCGAAGATGTGGTACTTGAGCTTCGGAAGCCATATCTTGCAGTCGGCTTCCATCATGCGCCTCGAAAGCAGCGCCTCCTTGTGCCACGCCGCGCGTTTCAGGCTCACCCGTATAAGCTCGTGCTCGTTGATGTCGATGACCTCGGCCCCGACCCTTTTTCCCAGCTCGAAGTAACCGGCCTCCTTCAGGAAAAGCCGCGAGGGTATGCCGTAGCCGCCCGATTCTCCTATGGTGAGGCGGCTCGGCCCGTGCTCCTTCACCAGCGAGGCCACGGCCTCCACCACGGCGGGATTGGTGTAGGAATCGTGGATGTAGCCCCGGTTGGCCGAAACCACGTTGGGCTTCATGAAGACCTTGCCGTCCAGGCGGAGATTCTTTCCGAGCGCCGCCATCGACTCCCGGACGATTTCCTTGATGGAAGCCGCGTCGTAGTCCGGGCACGAGCGCAGAATGACCCTGGGTTTCGGCATGGCAAGAGCCCTTCGCAAGGGTTTTCGACAGCATGACCTTACAAGCATACAAGAGAAAATGGAAAACGCAAACCGCTAAGATTAAGCTTTAAAATCCGATCGGAAAAGCGCACGCGGGCGATGAAAAAGCGGCGCTTGTTCCGCTTTTTTTGGTTAACGGGTTATAGAAACCATCCCAACAATATGTTTCTATTACGATTGGCCGCAAAATCCAATGGATAGGTCATGGGTGCAAAAGTTTCTCAACATAAAATGACCATGCTTCCGGTCCGTTTGCGCCCCTTTCCTTTCCAGTGAGTTTTTCGTTCAATCCCACGGCGAAAATATTCTTGAGAAGCGTTCTATTGATTTGACACTTCGTTTTCATCCTTATAGAAGAACGCCGGAAGCCGAAAGGACGCCGGAACCGGCCGGAAAAGGGCGCCGCAGCCTTGAGACCGGCCTTTTTCTGCGGGACGCCCGCCCGCGGGACGGTCTTCCGCGCGTTCATGAAGGTATCGCAAACCCTTTTTCGCCGGGCCGATGGGCGGGCCCTGTTTTTCGGGTTTTTCCGGGCCGGCCGGAAAAGCGATCGGGAACGATTCATGAAGCTTGTCGTTCGAGACGTGGCAACCCTTCTGGGCGTGCCGGAAAAGACGGTTTTCCGCTGGATCGGCCGCATGAAGCTCCCGGCCCACCGCATCAACGAGCAGTACCGGTTCAACCGGACCGAGGTACTGGAGTGGGCAACGGCCAACCGTATTCCCCTATCCGTCGAAATCCTGAAGGAAAACGATTCGGACGAGATGCCCGGGCTTGCCAGCGCCCTGAGGTCGGGCGGGGTCCATCACGACGTCGGCGGCCGTGACCGGCGGGATCTCCTGGGCGAGGTGGTGAAGACCCTTCCCCTCCCGGAAACGGCGGACCGGACGCTGGTGCTGGACGTGCTCCTGGCCCGCGAGGCCGCGGGCTCCAGCGGCATCGGCGAGGGAATAGCCATTCCCCACGTGCGCCACCCCCTCATAATTAACGTCACCGCCCCCTTCGTTTCGCTGTGCTTCCTCCGTGAGCCCGTGGAATGGAACGCCGCCGACGGCCGCCCGGTGCATACCCTCTTTCTCATCGTGAGCCCCACCGTCCGCGGGCATCTGGGCCTCCTGTCCCGGCTCTCCTTCGCCCTGCAGAAGACGGGCTTCAAGGATTCGGTGGCGCGAAAGGCTTCGGCCGCCGAAATATTCGGGGAGGCGGAAAGGGTGGACGCCGTGATCCGGGATACGCCGGACGGAACCGGAGGGGGTCGGCCATGACAGCCATGATGCTTTCGCTTCTGTTTTTCGGCGCCGGAGCCTTGGCGGCGGCCCTTCCCGGCCGCTTCAGGCGCTTCCCGGCCGGGCCGCTCGCGGCGGTTTTAGGCTCGGCGGCGGGTCTCTTCTCGGGGCTTGCGTGTCTTCTTTCCGGGGACGCGTGGGATTTTACGGCCGCCTGGCGGCTTCCCCTGGGCTACGTTCATGTGGGAGAGGACGCCCTCTCGGCCCTCTTCGTGGCCCTGATCTCGTTGGTGGGGCTCCTTGCCGCCGTTTACGGCCACGGCTACCTGGGGCGCGACAAGGGCGACGGGAAAAAAGCCACGAGCTTTTGCTGGTTCAACATTCTCATGGCCTCCATGCTCCTTGTATGCCTCGCCCGCGACGGATTCCTGTTCCTGGTGGCCTGGGAGATCATGGCCCTTTCCTCCTTTTTCCTCGTTGTTTTCGATCATGAAAAACCTGGCGTCCTCCGCGCCGGCTGGATATATCTCGTGGCCACCCACCTGGGAACGGCCTTGCTCCTTGTGATGTTCCTCCTTCTGGGGCGCGGCGGGGACCTCGATTTTTCGCGCCTCGGCGCCTCGGGCGCGACGGCTTCCGTCGTTTTCCTCGCGGCGCTGGTGGGATTCGGAACCAAGGCCGGCTTCGCGCCCTTTCACGTGTGGCTTCCGGAGGCCCACCCGGCCGCGCCGTCCCACGTCTCCGCCCTCATGAGCGGCGTAATGATAAAGACCGGGATTTACGGCCTGCTGCGGGCCCTCTCCTTTCTCGGCGCGCCCGAGCCCTGGTGGGGTTGGGTTCTCGTGGGGATCGGCGTTGCATCCGGCGTTTACGGCGTTCTCTTCGCCCTGGCCCAGCACGACTTGAAGCGCCTCCTCGCGTATCACAGCGTGGAGAACATCGGAATCATCGCCCTGGGCCTGGGCCTGGGCGTTCTGGGAAGCGCCACCGGCCACCCGGTTGTTGCTGCCCTGGGCTTCTGCGGCGGGCTCCTCCACGTTGTGAACCACGGGATATTCAAGAGCCTTCTGTTCATGGGGGCAGGGAGCGCGCTGCACGCCACGGGCACCCGTGAGATGGACCGCATGGGCGGCCTTATGAAGCACATGCCGGTTACGGGCGCAGCCTTCCTTGTGGGGGCCGCCGCAATCTGCGCCCTGCCGCCCTTAAACGGCTTCGTGAGCGAGTTTCTCGTCTACGCCGCGGCCTTCACCTGCCTTTCCGCCCGCGCGTCCGTCTGGAGCGGCCTTGCCGTGATCGCCGGCCTGGCCCTGATCGGCGGGCTCGCCGCGGCCTGCTTCACGAAGGCCTTCGGCGTCGTTTTCCTGGGAGAGCCCAGGACGAAGCTTACGGCTTGCGAGTCACCGCGTTCCATGACCTGGCCCATGGCGGCGCTCGCCCTTCTTTGCCTTGCGATCGGGCTTTCGGCCCCCTTCATGGCGGGCTTGGTCATGCCTGCGGCCAAGCTTCTCGCCCCCGGGGCGGCCTTCGCGTCTCCCGTGGCCATCGCGGAAATGACCGCCGGTGTGAGCCTCGCCGCCGCCTTGCTGGCCGGGCTTGTCCTTTTGTTCGCCCTCTTGCGGAAACGGCTTTTGAGGGGGAGGACCGTGCGAAGCTCCCTCACCTGGGACTGCGGCTACGCCGCGCCCAGCGCCCGGATGCAGTACACGGCCTCCTCCTACGCCATGCCGGTTGTGGGCATGTTCAGGCTTCTTCTCGGAACCAGGGTGCACGCCGACCCGCCGGAGGGCCTTTTCCCCAAGGGGGCGTCCCTTGAAAGCCACACCGAGGACCTTATGATGCGGAGGATTTACGGGCCCGTCGCCGGGGTTCTTTCCGGGCTCGCGGACCGCTTCCGCTTGCTCCAGCAGGGGCGGACGCACCTCTACATCCTCTACATAGTGCTCGCCATTCTTTTCCTTTTCCTCTGGAACCTCGCCGGATGAGGCCGGAAGCGATGATATTTCCGATGCTACATGTTTTCCTGGCGCTTATCGCAAGCCCCTTGCTGCTCTCGGTCATCAACCGCACCAAGGCCTTTTTCGGGGGACGGACGGGCGCGCCGATCCTCCAGCCATACCTGGACATTGCAAAGCTTCTGCGCAAGGGGACCGTTTACAGCCGCACCACCACCTGGATTTTCCGGGCCGCGCCCTCCGTGGAGCTGGCGTCGGTGATGGCGGCCCTTGCGGTGACCCCCCTGGGCGCGATCCCGGCGCTTCTCCCCTTTCAGGGGGATCTCGTTTTTTTGGCCTACTCCCTGGGCCTCATGCGCTTCTTCACGGTGAGCGCGGCCCTCGACACCGGCTCGGCCTTCTGCGGCATGGGGGCAAGCCGTGAGGTCCAGTTTTCGGCCCTGGCTGAAGTGGCGCTCCTGGTGGGCCTCGCGGCCGCGGCCTGCCTTTTCAGGGTCTTTTCCCTGACCGACATCTGCCGCCAGGCCTGGGCGGCCGGTCCCGTGTCCTGGGAGGGAGGCGGCACGCTCCTTCTGGTGGCGGCCTCGTTCCTCGTGGTGCTCCTTGCCGAGAACTCGCGCATACCGGTGGACGACCCGAACACCCACCTCGAGCTCACCATGATCCACGAGGTCATGATCCTGGATCACGGCGGCCCGGACTTGGCCTTCATAGAGTACGCCGCGGCCCTCAAGTTCTGGATCCTGGGTTCCCTTCTCGTTTCCCTGGCCCTGCCGCTCCGCTTCGCGGATCCCCTTCCGGACCTCGCGGCCGGGCTCATCGGGCTTTTCTTCCTCGCAGTGACCGTTGGCGTCATCGAATCGGTGATGGCGCGTCTCAAGCTGGTCCGGGTGCCGCAGCTCCTCGTGGTGGCCGGCGTTCTCTCCTTCCTGGCGCTCTTTGACGTGATGAGGTGAGACAAGGTGCAATCATTCCTCGATATTCTGATGATTCTTCTTGTGCTTTTAAACTTCCGCCTGCTGGGGGCGAGCCAACTGGGCACCTGCGTCCACAGCGTGGCCTTTCAAGCCGTGATAATAGGCCTCCTGGCGCTCTTGCCCCACGGGCTTGCACCCTCCTGGACATGGCTCATGGTGGGGGCCGTGACCCTGGTCAAGGCCGTGGTGCTTCCGGGGCTCGTGCGGCGCGCCATGCGCGAGACCGGCGTGATGCAGGAGCTGGAGCCCTTTCTCGGCTACACCGTTTCCGTGATTTTAGGGGTGGGGCTTCTTGCGGCGAGCTTTTTGGTGGCGCGCCCCTTGCGGGTGCCAGCGGGCGGCATGACCCAGGTTTTGGTTCCCGTCACCATTTTTACGATGCTGACCGGCCTTTACCTCATCATAGCCCGCAGGAAGGCCATCACCCAGGTCCTGGGTTTTCTCGTGATGGAAAACAGCATCTACCTTTTTGGCGTGGCCTTCGCGGTTGAGGAATCCTGGCTGGTGCAGGCCGGGGTCCTTCTGGACGTTTTCGCGGCGGTCTTCGTGATGGGAATCATGATTTATCATATCAACAGGGAATTCGACAATATAGACACCGACCGGCTGTCGGACCTCAAGGATTGAGACTATGATCTGGGCTTTGATCCTTATTCCGACCCTGGCCGGCGCGGCGGCCTTCATGGTCCCTTCGGGCCGCTTCGTCCGGGTTCTTCTTCCCGTGAGCGCCGCGGCGCATTTCGGCATGGTGATGGCGGCCTGGACCCTTCCCTTGCCCTTTTCCGCCGCCTTCGACTGGCTGGCCGCGGACGCCCTGTCGCTCCTCTTTCTCTCGGTGGCCAGCGGACTCTTCCTGGCCGTCGCCATCTACGCGATTTTCTACCTGGGCCCCTCCAGGAAGCGCCCCATCAAGGACTACCTGGAGGGCTACCAGTTCGCCGACCGCTCCGACTCCGTTTTCGTGGGCTGCCTTCTTCTCTTCCTGGCCGCGATGACCGTTGTGTGCCTGGCCCGGCACATGGGGGTGCTTTGGGTCGCCGTGGAGGCCACGACCCTCGCCAGCGCGCCCCTCATCTACCATCACCGGCACCACCGCAGCCTGGAAGCCGCCTGGAAGTACCTCCTGATCTGCTCGGTGGGAATCTCCCTCGCCCTTCTCGGGAACTTCTTCCTGGCTGTTTCCACGGCCGCGGCCTCCGCCCAGGGAAGGGAGATGAGCCTTCTCACGCCGCTTCTAATGAAAAACGCCGCCCTGCTTTCGCCCGAGTGGCTCAAGGCGGCCTTTCTCCTCATGCTGGTTGGTTACGGCACCAAGATGGGGCTTGCGCCCATGCATTCGTGGCTGCCGGACGCCCACAGCGAGGCGCCCTCGCCGGTTTCCGCGCTTCTTTCGGGCGCGCTTTTGAACTGCGCTTTCCTGGCGATACTGCGGATGCAGGCCCTCATGGAAGCCGCCGGCCTGGGCGCCTTCGGCCGCGAGCGGCTCATATTTTTCGGGCTTCTCTCCATGGCCTGGGCCGCCATGCTTCTCGTCTCCCAGACCGATTACAAGAGGATGCTGGCCTACTCCAGCGTGGAGCACGTGGGGGTCATGGCCGTGGGGGTGGGGCTGGGCGGAATCGCGGCCGTCGGCGCGCTTTTTCACGCCGTCAACCACTCCCTCGTCAAGGCGGCCCTCTTCCTCGCGGCCGGCAACATCCTGGCGGCCATGCGGAGCAAGGACATCCACGACGTGGGCGGCCTTTTGAAGGCGCTTCCGGCAAGCGGAGCGCTTTGGATCGCCGGGCTTTTCGCGGTCACGGGCTCGCCCCCCTTCGGCCTTTTTTCCAGCGAGCTTCTGATCTTGAAGGGCGCGCTGCTGTCGGGCCGTTTTGTGGTGACGGGGATCTATCTCGCGGCCCTTGCCCTTGCCTTCGCTGCGATTTTGAGGGTGGCATTGAAAACCGCTTACGGGAGCCCGCGGGCGGCGGAGGCCGGGCCCGGCGGAAGCGGCCGGGAGACCTTTTTCGCGGTGGCCGCGCCCGCGGCCCTTTTGACGGGGGTCCTCATCCTGGGACTTTGGCTGCCTCCAGCCCTGTGGAGGCTTCTGGGCGAGGCGGCGGCGGCTCTTGGAGGAAGCTTCTGATGGCTCCTGCTATTCCGCATCTTTACAACGGCGGGGCGATTCCGCTTTCCGAGGTGCCGGTTCTGGATTTCGCCGGCTTCCGGCAGGCCCTTATAAGCCACGTTTCGGGGGGCGAGCGCCTGTCCGCGCTCTTCGCCGCGCCCGCAGGCTCCGGCATGAGGCTCTACGCCGTCCTTTGCTCGCCTCTGCGGGAGCAGGTGGAACTGGTTTCCGCGGACGCCGCCGGGTCCTACCCGTCCCTCACGCCTGACTGCCCCGCGGCCCACTGGTTCGAGCGGGAGATTTTCGAGCAGTGGGGCATCCTGCCGGAGGGCCATCCCTGGCTCAAGCCCATCCGCTTCCAGCCGCCCCGAGCCGGGGGAAGAGAGCCCCAAACAGTTGGCGTCACCGGCTTTTTTTCGATGGAAGGCGAGGAGGTCCACGAGGTGGCCGTGGGGCCGGTGCACGCTGGCGTCATCGAGCCCGGCCACTTCCGCTTCCAGTGCCACGGCGAAACCGTTTACCACCTCGAAATCTCCCTCGGCTACCAGCATCGGGGGATCGAGAGGGCCCTTGCGGGCGGGCCGCACCGCCGCACGCTTTGCCAGGTGGAGACCATCGCGGGCGACAGCACAGTCGGGCATGCCGCCGCTTACTGCGCCGTCATGGAGGCCCTTTCCGGCGCGCGGGCGCCGGCCGCGGCGGAAAGGCTGCGGGCCGTGGCGGCGGAGCTGGAGCGCATGGCCAACCATATCGGCGACCTGGGGGCGCTGGCCGGTGACGTGGGTTTCCTGCCACACTGAACTACTGCGGC
>JAKAGN010000193.1 GCA_021815525.1 Deltaproteobacteria bacterium | reverse complement strand
AAGTTTTTTGGGGGGGATGAGGGGAGGGGGTGCGGGGGAGGGGGGAAGGGGAGACCCTTTTTTCAAAAAGGGGCCCCCTTCCCCCCTCCCCCGCAAATCCTTCTCCATCCTTACAAGGGCCTCGCCTCCACGTGTGGGGTGTCGGGGGAGAGCTTGGCGAGGCAGGCCTCGAAGCAGCGGCTGATGCGGGTCTGGTTTCGGATCCGCACGATCTGGGGCCAGGTGGCCTTTTCGCCCATGCGGACGAAGGCCTCGAACTCCTCCTCGCTGGGGTTCTTCAAGACGAGGCGGTACATCCAGGGGGAGAAGGGGAGCTGGATGTTGATGTCGCCGGAGTACTGCTGGCCCGCCACCGCGTACATCTGGTCCAGGATGGGCCGCCAGGGGTTCTGCTGCACGCGCTGGCGCGCCACGTCCAGGACCTGGAGGACCTGGCCCTGCACCATGCTGGCGGCCAGATCCAGGGCGAAGGGCACCACGCCCCGCTTGCGGCGGTATCCCAGGAAGGGGATGACGTGGGGGTTGGTCTGGCTTACGATGTAGTGGTTCACGTTGTGGAGGCGGGAGAGGCGCATGGTGGGGATGTCCTCGCGGAGCGTGCCGTCCACCCATTTCTCGTTGGCCATGTAGGGAACGATCTGGCCGGAGCGGTCCTTGGCCATGAGCTTCGCCGGCGGGAACACGCCGGGCACGGCGGAGGAGGCGCAGGCGGCCGACGCGATGGTGACGTTGGGGGCCGTGATGTAGTTTAGGAGCCTGGGCTTTATGCCCATGCGGGTGGGGGAGACGGAGATGTTGAGTATCCGGCCGGTGCGCTCGTAGGCCTCGGCGAAGGTGAGGTCCCCCACGTTCATCTGGATGTTTTTCAGGAGCTGCTTCTGGTCCATGAGGGACTTCTCCCGCCACGCGGCGGAGGGGGAGAGCCAGTGCAGGGCGTCGCGGTTCAGTATCCTGCGGCGGAAGTGGACGTCCTCGATCTCCTTTTCCGTCCGCACGCAGGTTCCGGCCGCCACGATGGCGCCCATGCTGGAGCCGCTCATGACCTTGGGGAGGAGGTTCTGCTCCCACAGGGCCCGGACGACCCCTAGGTGGAAGATGCCGAAGGTGGCCCCTCCCGAGAGCATGAGGGCCGAGCGGCCGAAGTTGTGGGCCGCCTGGGTGAAGAGCCGGAGCTTCTTGTCGGGCGGAAGGTGGGGGAAGTCGTTCTCGCAGAGGAAGTAGAGGCCGCGCTCGGCCTCCTTCAGGTAGTCCTCGATCAATATCTTGGTGCCGGTCAAGGCCTTGTCGTATAGGGAGGGGTGCCCCACGTCGCCCATGTTGCGCCGGAGGCTGTCGTGGAGGAGGTCCAGGAGCCGGTAGACGTTGGCGGTCTGCCGGTACTCCAGCATCTGCTCCATGTCCCGGCGCACCAGGCGGTAGTTGTAGAAGGGCGACTCGTCGTCCCGCCTCCAGGCGTCCATGCCGGTTTCCCGGTCTATCTCGCGTGCGATTCCCTCCCACTCGGCGTGGCTTTCGGCATGGGCCATCGCTTCCGTGAGCTTTTTCAGCCTAAACCGCTTGAGCATGACAACTCCCGCAAATCTAACAGGCTGTATCCGCCTGCAGGCAGCCCTGGAAAAAATTTTCTCTTCCCCTGGTAATAGAAACGCGGCGCGGAATTGTCAAGACAAGGGGCGGCCGGGCATTGACAAACGGAAAACCATGCCAATTTTTAACGATCGACAAGACCGGTGCGGACGGGTCGGCAAAAAGTGCGATCCCGTGAAAAATCTTCGTTATTCCCGTTGTTTTCGCCTTGTTTCCCAAACGTCTTGCAAGACGGCCGCGGGTCTTCACCGCGGGCCGGAAAGGACAAGCCATGAATTTCAAACCCATGAGCGACCAGGTTCTGGTCAAGAGGAGCGAGTCCGAGACCCGGACCGCCTCCGGCATCATCATTCCCGATTCGGCCCAGGAAAAGCCCAGGAAGGGCGTGGTGGCGGCCGTGGGGCCCGGGCGCCTGAGCGAGAAGGGCAAGCGCCTGCCGCTGGAGGTGAAGGCGGGCGACAAGGTGCTCCTCGGCCGCTACTCGGGCACGGACATCAAGATCGAGGGCGAGGAGTACGTCATCGTGAAGGAGAGCGACATCCTTGCCGTCATGGAATAGTAGCCTGTTGAAAAAGGCGCAATATTAAGCCTGGATAAAAACGATGAAGTGCAAGGAGCGCAAGACCGAAGCGCGACACGGCAATTCGCGTTTTTAGACAGGCGAATAAGTCAAAAGGAGGAGTGAGATGGCGGCCAAGAGCATAGAGTACGGAATGGCGGCGCGGCAGAGGATCCTGAAGGGCGTGAACGCCCTCGCGGACTGCGTCGAGGTTACCCTGGGCCCCAAGGGCCGGAACGTCATCATGGAGAAGAGCTTCGGCGCCCCCACCGTAACCAAGGACGGCGTGTCGGTGGCCAAGGAGATCGAGCTAAGCGACAAGCTGGCCAACATGGGCGCCCGCATGGTGAAGGAGGTGGCCAGCAAGACCTCCGACGTGGCCGGCGACGGCACCACCACCGCCACGGTCCTGGCCCGCGCCGTGTATCGTGAGGGCCTTAAACGGGTGGCCGCCGGCATCTCCCCCATGGCCGTGAAGCGCGGCCTGGACAAGGGCTGCGAGGCCGTGGTGTCGGCCCTGGCCGGCATAGCCAAGCCCGTGGCCGGCAAGACCGGCATCGCCCAGGTGGCCACGGTCTCCGCCAACAACGACCCGGTCATCGGCGAGCTGATCTCCGAGGCCATGGACAAGGTGGGCAAGGAAGGCGTCATCACGGTGGAGGAGGCCAAAAGCATGGACACGGCCCTCGAGTTCGTGGAGGGCATGCAGTTCGACCGCGGCTACATCTCCCCCTACTTCGTCACCGACACCACCAAGATGGTGACGGTCCTCGAGGACCCCTACATCCTGCTCTACGACAAGAAGGTTAGCTCGCTCCGGGAGTTTCTGCCGGTTCTGGAGGCCTCGGCCCGCTCGGGAAAGCCCCTTCTGATCATAGCCGAGGACGTGGAGGGCGAGGCCCTGGCGGCCCTGGTGGTGAACCGCCTCCGGGGAAGCCTCAAGGCCGCGGCCGTCAAGGCCCCCGGCTTCGGCGACCGCCGCAAGGCCATGCTGGAGGACATAGCCATCTTGACCGGCGGGCAGGTCATAAGCCAGGATCTGGGCGTGAAGCTGGAAAACATCGGCCTCGAGGACATGGGCCGGGCCAAGAGCGTAAAGATCGACAAGGACAAGACCACCATCGTGGACGGGGCCGGGAAGAAATCCGACATCGAGGCGAGGGTGCGCCAGATAAGGACCCAGATCGCCGAGACCACCTCGGACTACGACAAGGAGAAGCTCCAGGAGAGGCTTGCGAAGCTGGCGGGCGGCGTGGCCGTCATCCGCATGGGCGCGGCCACCGAGGTGGAGATGAAGGAGAAGAAGGCCCGGGTGGAGGACGCGCTTAACGCCACCAAGGCCGCCGTGGAGGAGGGCGTGGTGCCCGGCGGCGGCGTGGCCCTGGTGCGCTGCCTCGCGGCGCTTTCCAAGGTGAAGCTCGCGGGCGAGGACGCCGAGGGCGTGAAGGTGCTCGCCAGCGCCATGATCGAGCCTTTGATGCGCATCGCCGGGAACGCCGGCATGGACGGCGCGGTGGTCCTGAACAAGGTCAAGGAGGGCAAGGACGACTTCGGCCTGAACGCCCTTTCCGGCGAGTTCGAGAACCTGATCGCGGCGGGCGTCATCGACCCCGCCAAGGTGGTGCGCTCGGCCCTCCAGAACGCCGTGTCCGTGGCCGGGCTCATGCTCACCACCGAGGCCACGATTTCCGACGCCCCGCCCAAGAAAAAGAAGGGCGAGGATGCCTCGGAGACAGACGGGGACGACTACTAGGCAGGCCGTCCACAAGCGCGATCCGCGGCGTTGTGCTTCACGGCGCGCTGCGTCACGTATGTACAATACGCTTCCTCGCGCGCCGCTCGCGCGCCTTGCGGCTCATCGCTTGTGACCGGCCTGTCCGGGTCGAGCAGGATTATTGCGGGCTTAAAATGTCGCCTTGCGGCTCATCGCTTGTGGACGGCCCGCCGGAATTGGGTTTTTGAACAGGGCCATGAACCTGTGTCGCTGCCCCGCCGGGAGCCCCGGCGGGGCGGTTTTTTTGGGCGAAGGCGCATCAGCCCTTTTTCCCGCGCCGTGAATCTGCTATGACTCACCCGGGGCTGCGCCGAGTATCGTTTTACAGGTGAACTTGAAGCCCGGGGTTTTCCAGGCCGGAAACGGATATTCCATGATCGAGCTTGTGACAAGCGTCTTCCGAAGCTTCCGGGTCCAGGATTTTTTCGACATCATATTCATCTCCATCTTCATCTACGCCCTTTGGATGTGGTTTTCAGTGGCGGCGTCCCGCTTCGTGCTTTTGGGCATCGCGTTTTTGGGCGTCATCTACATGGCGGCCCGCTATTTCCAGATGTACCTGACGGCCCTGGTGCTGCAGGGCTTTTTCGCCGTCCTCATGGTGGCGCTCGTGGTCATCTTCCAGGAGGAGATACGCCGCTTTTTCGAGCGCCTGGCCACGTGGAAAGGCTTCACCGACTCCCGGAAAAAGGAGGGCCGCTCCAGGGAGATCGAGATCATCTGCCAGACCGCGGCGCGCCTGGCCCAAAAAAGGACCGGGGCGCTCATCGTGATCTCCGGCCGGGACCCCATAGACCGCCACCTCTCGGGCGGCGTCCCCCTTTCCGGGGAGCTTTCCGAGGCCGTCCTGGAGAGCATCTTCGACCCCCACTCGGTGGGGCACGACGGGGCGGTGGTGGTGGAGGACGGCCGCATAAGCCGCTTCGCCTGCCAGCTGCCCCTTTCGGGCCGGGCGCGGGAGTTCGGCCTCATGGGCCTTCGGCACACGGCGGCCCTGGGCCTTTCGGAGGTTTCCGACGCGCTTTGCGTGGTGGTTTCCGAGGAGCGGGGCGCAATCTCCGTGGCCCGGGACGAGCGCATCGAGCGCCTGGAGGACCCCAACTCCCTTTCCGACATCCTGGAGGCCTATTACGCGGCCCTCACGCCGGTCCGGAAAAAGCGCCGGGTTCTGGGCTGGTTCCAGTCCAACTTCCGGGCCAAGGCCGCGGCGCTCGCCATTTCCGTGATCCTGTGGCTCTCCTTCGGCCTCCAGAGCGACATGATCCGCCGGGAGTTCATCTTTCCCATCGAGTACCGCAACCTGGCCTCCGACTGGGTCATAGAGTCGGCCACCGCCACCGAGGCCCACGTCTATCTTTCCGGGCCCCGCCAGGCTTTCCAGATCCTCGACCCGAACGCCTTGAAGATTTCCGTGGACCTTGCCGGAATCGAGGAGGGCGAGCAGGACGTGGTGCTGGGAAAAGGCCTCATGAGGCTTCCTGCTAGCCTCACCGTGGAGTCCGTCAAGCCCGGGAGCCTGGAGTTTTCCGCCTATCGCCTAAGGCCAACCCGGGTGCCCGTGGAGGTCAACGTGGTGGGCAAGACGCCCCGCGGCGTGAGCCTCGTTTCCGTGACCCCCAGCCCCCGGGAGATCACCGTCCTCGCCCCCCGCAAGGGCAAGAAGCGGCTCAAGATTTTCACCGAACCCGTGGACATCTCCCTCATCCCCGTGGACCACTCCACGGTTTCCGAGACCACGGCCTTCTCGCCGCCCCTCCAGGTCCCGGCCGACATCCGCTTCCCCGGCGGCAAGGCCCCTGCGGTGACCGTGACGGTGCGGGTGAGGGCCTCCTCTCCTTGACGCCCGGCGGCGCTCCCTATTAGGGGCTGTTTCCAAAAAAAGCTTGTGGCACCGAGCTTGCGGATTCGCCGGGCCCCCAAGGCGCGCGACCGAGGAATATTGTACATATTCCGAGGCGAGCGCAACGCAGGAGGCCCGGATGAAG
>JAKAGN010000192.1 GCA_021815525.1 Deltaproteobacteria bacterium | reverse complement strand
GATGATCTTGGCGTAAAGCTCTGTGGTGTACTCGGAAAGCTTGGGGGCGTCGGCCAAAAGCACCCGGTCCGCTCCAGAGGCCACGGCGTCTTCCGCGAGCTTTCCCACGTTTTCGCCCAAGACCAGCGCCGTAAGGGGCACCGAGAGCTTATCCGCCAGCTCGCGGCCCTTGCCCAATAGCTCGAAGGAAACCCGCGCGGGCTTTCCCTTGTACTGCTCCACAAAAACCCAAACGCCGCGCCAGGCGTTGACATCAACTTTGGAAGGCATCAGAGCTCCTTGACAGCCTGTGACGAAAGGCTATGCGTGAGGCCCGGATAAAAACGATGAGCCGCAAGGCGTGCGAAAAGCCGGCGAGCAAGCGTACATTTGGTACGTGGCGGAGCCGGCTTTGAAGCACAACACAGCGGATCGCGTTTTTAAACGGGCCGTTAGAGGTAGTATAGTTCTTTTAACTTGGCCACGAACTTCTCCGCCACCTCGTCGAGGCTCCCGGAAAAAAGCTCCACCTGGCCGCGGGTCACCTTGGGGGAGAAAATCTTGCGGAGCCGCGTGGGCGAGCCCTTCAGGCCGCAGTTTTCCTCGTCCGCGCCTATGGTTTCGGCCTTCCAGACCGGAACGTCCTTCTCGCAGGCTTCCAGCACGCAGTCCATGGGGGCGACCCTGGGCTCGTTGGCCTCCTTCTCCACCGTGATGACGGCGGGAAGGTCGGCTTCCAGCACCCGCACCACGTCCCCCAGCTTCTGGGTGACCTTGACCGCCTTGCCGTCGACGTCGATGGAAAGGGCGTAGGAGAGGATGGGAAGCCCCAGGGCCTCGGCCAGCTCCGGCCCCACCTGGGCCGTGTTGCCGTCCATGGCCTCCACCCCCAGGAGCACCAGGTCGGCGCCCGAAAGCTTTTTCACGGCAAGGGCCAGGGTGTGGGAGGTGGCCCAGCAGTCGGCCCCGGCGAAGGCCTTGTCGGAAAGCTGCACGGCCTCGTCCACGCCCATGCCGAGGGCCTCCCGCAAGGATTCCTCCACCTGGGGCGGGCCCATGGAGATCACGGTGACCTTGCCGCCGTGCTTTTCCTTCAAAACCAGCGCGGCCTCCAGGGCGTTCTTGTCGTTCACGTTTATTATGCTGGGAAGCCCGGTGCGGATGAGGTTTCCGGTATCCGGGTCCCACTTGACTTCCTTCACGTTGGGGACCTGCTTGATGCAGACGATGATATTCAAGTTGCGTCATTCTCCATGCGCTTTCCCGAAACAGGCTAAAAGCGCTGCTTGGTTGTTCTGCCGGATAAAAAAGGGCGCCCCTCATTCACGGGGCTTTTCAGGATCGCCGCAGGCAAGGAAGGAGAGCCGGGCAAGGGCGAAGCGTACTGTTAGTACGTGAGCCCGAAGCCCGGCGAATCCTGACGCAGCATCCGGCGATCCTGGGAAGCCCTTCTCAAGACATTAATAGGGCCATGCCCACTATGGTTTTATTTATCTCTGTCGAGGATGCCACGACTCCCGCGTGCATGGCCATGCGGAAGAGCTTCTCCACCTTGTACTCCTTGGAGTAGCCGTAGGAGCCGTGGGTCTGGAGGGCCATCCGCGCCACATCCTGCATCATGGGGGTCACGAAGACCTTGAGGCCGGCGGAGTCCACCTCGAAGCGCTCGCCCTCGTCCTGAAGCGCCACGGTCTTGTAAACCAGCATCCGGCAGGCCTCGATCTTCATCTTCATCTCGGCGAACATCCAGTAGAAGCCCTGCATGTAGGCCATGGGCTGGCCGCCCACCTGGCGCTCCTTGGCGTACTTCATGGATTCGTCCAGGCAGGCCTGGCCGCCGCCCACCATGCTGGCCGCCTGCTGGATGCGCTCGCCCGCGATCCACCTTAAGAGTATGTTGAAGCCCTTGCCTTGCACGCCCAGGATGTTCTCCTTGGGGACGCGCACGTCTTTGAGGAACACGTCGCAGGTGTCGGCATTGTCGAGGCCCATGAACTCGTAGTGGCCCGAGAACGTCATGCCGGGCGAGGTCTTGTCCACGATGAAGGCCGTGCAGTTTTTGCGGGGGTCGGTGCAGCTTAGGTCCTTGCAGTAGAAGATGCCGTAGCCGGGTTTATTTGCCATGCTGATGAAGCGCTTGGCGCCGTTTAGGACGAAGAAGTCGCCGTCCGGCTCGGCGGTGGTCTGGAGCATGGTGGGGTCGCTTCCGGTGGCGGGCTCGGTGAAGGCCGTGGTGGCCCAGGCCGTGCCGTCGCAAAGGGGCGGCAGGAACTTTTTCTTCTGCTCCTCGTTGCCGTAGTGATGGATGGTCTCGGCCACCGAGATGTTCATGATAAGGGGCAAAAAGCTCGTGGAGCCGGTCTTGCCGAACTCCTCGCACATCAGGACGCAGTTTAAGTTGCTGGATCCCAGGCCGCCGTACTCCTTGGGAATGGTCATGCCAAGCATTCTCGCCTTGGCGAAGGTCTGCATGAGATCGGACGGGTAGTCGTGGGCCTCGGCCATTGCTGCGTCGATCTTGGGAATCTCCCTCTCGCAGAACTCCTTGGCGGTCTTCTGGATCATCTTGTTGGCGGCGGAAAGCTTGAAGTCCATGTGTCACCCTTTCGTGATGGTTGATTTTTCTCTCTATGTTTAAAGCAACGCTTTAAGTTAGATCATTCCTTCCCCGCCCCAAGGCCGTTCACAAGCGATGAGCCGCAAGGAAAACGAGCGGCGCGCGCAGGGAGCGTACTTTTGTACGTGACCGAGCCGCGCCGTGAAGTCTGACGCCGCGGATCGCGCTTGTGGACGGCCGCGCTCTCATTTCCCCTTAAAAACCGGGGCGCGCTTCTGCATAAAGGCCATCACCGCCTCCATGAGGTCCTCGGAGGGCAGCTGGGCCGCGTTCTTCTGGGCGACGTATTGAAGGCTCGCGGAAACGCCGTAATCCCGGGTGAAGAGGGCCACGTCCTTCACGCCCTGGACCGTGAGGGGCGGAAGCGAGGCTATGTCGGCCGCGAGCTTTTCCGCCTCGGCCCATAGGGCGTCCTTGTCGGGGAGAACCCGGGTCACGAAGCCCATCCGAAGGGCCTCGTCCGCTGAAAAATCGCGGCCGGTCAGGGCCAGCTCGCGGTACCAGCCCTGGCCCACGATGCCGGGAAGCCTCTGGAGGGTGCCCAGGTCAGCTATGATGGCAAGCTTGGTCTCGCGTATGGAAAAGACCGTGTCCTTGGTGCAAAGCCTTATGTCGCAGGCGGCGATCATGTCGATGCCGCCGCCGATGCAGTGGCTGTGCACGGCCGCGATCACGGGCTTTAAGCTCCGCTCGATGACGTTATTGGAGTTCTGGAGCGCCAAAACGCTCTTCCGGAGAAGCTCCCTTGCGTCCGCGCCGGTTCCTTCGGAAAGAAGCGCGCCGGCCCAACCGAGATCCAGGCCCGCGGTGAAGCTCTTGCCGTCGGCGCGCAGCACCGCCACCCGGACCTCGGGGTCCTTGTCGATGACGTCCACGGCCTCAACGAGCCCCTTGAAGAAGTCGCCGTCCATCACGTTGCGCTTTTCCGGGCGGCTTAGGGTCACGAAGCCGACGCCGTTTTTGACCTCGATATTGAAGCGCTCCAGTATGTTCATGTCTTCCTCGCTTTTTGTCAGCGCGCAAGCTTCTGGGCCACAGCTTCGGCCTGCGCCATCATGCGGTCGAAAAGCTCTTTTATCGTTGGAATGTCGTGGGTGAGCCCCAAGGCTTGGCCGGCGGAGACGATGCCCTGATCCACCTCGCCTTCGTCGTACATCCTCTTGGCGTTTTCACCCTTGATGACCTCGTAGATCTGCATGAAATCGGCCTTGGCTTCCTCCAGCTCCGCGCACTTCTTCGCGGCCGCGTTGGCGTAGACTCTGTGGGTGGCGCCGATGGAGCGCATGATGAGCATGGTGTCCAGCTCGCTTGCGGAAAGGAGCGCCTGCTTGAGGTTCGGGTGGATGGGGGCCTCCTGGGTGACCAAAAGCCGCGTGCCCATGATGACGGCCTCGGCCCCCAGGGCCAGGAGGGCCACCAGGCCGCGTCCGTCGGCCACGCCACCGCCTCCGATCACCGGAAGATTGACGGCGTCCACCACCGCGGGCACCAGGACCAGGGTGCCGATGTCGAGCTTTCCCGTGGCCCCGCCGTTTTCGTAGCCGACGACGGTTATGATGTCCGCGCCCAGCTCCTGCACCTTGAGGGCGTAGCGCACCCCCACGCACTTGTGTATCCAGGTCATGCCGGCCGCCTTGAAGCGGCCGATCAGCTCGGCCGGCGCGTGATGGCCGCTGGTTTCCACTATTTTGAGTCCCCGCTTTTCCATGACGTCGATGTACTCGTTGTTGTCTATGGCGCGCATGGCGGGGAAGAGATTGATGTTGACGCCGAAGGGCCTGTCGGTGAGGTCCTGGATCTTCTTCACGGCGTCGTCGAACTTCTCCTTGGTGTCGTAAGTGGCGGAGGACAAAATCCCCAGGCCGCCGGCGGCGGACATGGCCGCCACGAACTCGGCCGTGGAAATCCACATCATGGCGCCGCCCACGATGGGGTACTTGATTCCGAGCTTTTTGGTGACTTTTGTCTCGAACATGGCGTTCTCCGGTCGAATGGGGGTTGAAATTTTTCGAGCGCTCGCCCTTTTAAGGGGCTTCCCCCTGTCAACTTCCCATTACTTCGCCCCAAAGTCAAGATTGGGTGAATGCCCGGGAGAACGTGGCTTGAACCCGGATTCCCCTTGGGGTCGCGGATTTTTCCCTTGTGTTCCCGGGCACGGTGGAGGATTATTGTGGAAGAGCCATGGACGCCATCTACGCCGCCATAAGCGACCGGGCAAGACGCATCGCGGCCCGCTATCCCCCGCCCTCATTCTATACCGTTCATTCCCGCGAGCACGCCTTTTCGAGGCGCTTCTTCGAGGCCGACGACACCGTGGCGCGCCTCCACGAGTATGCGGCGGCTCGCCTGGACGACGATCTGGGCCACGGGCTTTGCCACGTCACCAAGGTGACCCTGGACGCCGGGACCCTGGTGCTGGTGGAGGAGGGCGCGGGCGGGCGGCCCGGCCGGGAGACCCTGCGGCGGCTCCTTCTGGTCCAGTGCGCGGGGCTTCTCCACGACATCGCCCGGAAGGAAAAGGACCACGCCCTAAGGGGCGCGGAAATGGCCAGTCAGATACTGCGGGATTACCCCCTGTCGGACGAGGAGGCGGGCGACGTGTGCCGGGCCATCGCCAACCACGAGGCCTTCAAGACGCCGCACGCGGCCGGGACCTTGCAGGGCGGACTCCTTTCCGACTGCCTCTACGACGCCGACAAGTTCCGCTGGGGCCCGGACAACTTCACCGACACGGTCTGGCACATGATCTCCTATTACAAGGCGCCGCTTTCCGTGTTTCTGTCCCGTTATTCGTCCGGGATCGAGAGCATCATAAGGATCAAGTCCACGTTCCGCTCGGCCACGGGAAGGCTCTACGGCCCGGAGTTCATCGAGACGGGCCTTGCCATAGGCGAGGAAATCTACAGGATGTTAAGGGAAGAATTCAGCCGCGAAACCGCTTGAATAAAAAAGGCATCAACGAAATGTCAGGATGGGCCAGCCCATCTCCCGGGCCTTCTTGCGCAGGGGGCGGGTGGGCTCCACGGCGTAGGGGTGGCCCACGGCGGAGAGCATGGGAATGTCGGCCTGGTGGTTGCCGTAGGCCGAGGAACGGGAAAGGTCAAGGTTTTCGGCCTCCGCCAGCTTCGTCATGAGGAGCTTCTTGTTGGCGTCCACGCACAAGACCCTGGGCCTGCCGGTGAGGACGCCGCCGGGTCCCTCCTCAAGCTCGGTGGAGATCAGGTGGTCGAAGCCCACGTCCCTGGCCACGGGCTCCAGGTAATAACGGATGGAGCCGGAAAGGAGCACCAGGACGTGCCCCAGGCTCTAGATC
>JAKAGN010000191.1 GCA_021815525.1 Deltaproteobacteria bacterium | reverse complement strand
TAGGTCTTCGCCGGGTCGTTCAGGTAACGGGAGACCACGTCGTCCAGCTGCCGGCCCACGCGGCTTCCCTCGTAGGGCTCCGAGCGCAGCGGCGGGCAGCCCTTAGAGGCGCAAACGATGGCGAAGTGCACCCGGGGGTCCCTGAAGCGGGGGCGCAGTATCTTGTGCTCGATCTGCCCCAAGGTGAGGACCTTTCCGTTAACCCGGATGAACTTCTTCTTCCAGGGCCCCCAGAAGCCCCCCAGGTCCTTGATGCTGGTGACGCCCGGGTAGCCTGTCAGAATGAGCTTGATGGTGGCTGCGTTATAAAGGTTGATGTAGAAGGCGAGCTGGTCGTCCCGCGAAAGCTCGTCGGGATTCACCTTTTCCAGGCTCGCAAGGTAGGAGTCCAGGAGGGGCTCCTCCGCCTTGAAGCCCTTGTAATCCACGAAGCCGTCCTTAACGTGCCGGGCGAGAAGCCCGGCATAGACGGAGTTGTCGGGCGGGGCTGCGCCGAATGCCGAAAACGGCACGGAAAGTACTGCGGCGAGCGCCAGGGCGAAAAGGCTCAGCTTGGGTTTCATGGCGGCATCCTCCTTGAAAAATCTTCTCCAGGGCGCCCGTGACAGCCGGTGATGCTGCGGGGGGAGCCGTCCTGCGCCCGTGTTACCGGGCGATCCGTAAGCCGGGGCCGTCAAGCCGGTCCGCGGCCTTTGAACTGGAACAGAAAGCGTAGGGTTTTTCGCACGGTATCGGAAAAAATCCTGGCCTCGAAGACCTTTCCCGCAACCTTCCGGTTGATTTCGGACAGGGTGGGATAGGGATGCACGGCCGAGGCGATCTTCGAAAGAGACACGTCGCCCGCCGCCGCGCCAACCCACTCGGAGAGAATCTCACCGGCGCGGGGGCCCGCGATCTGGACTCCAAGCACCTTGCCCCGCTCGCCAAGGACAAGCTTGATGCGCCCCTCCCCGGAGCCCTCGGCCAGCGCCCGGTCGTTGTCCCGGAACTCCTCGGAAACCACCTTGAAGTCCAAGCCCTTGGCCCTGGCGCGCTTTTCGTTCAAACCCAGCGAGGCCAGCTCCGGGTCGGTGTAAGTGCACCAGGGGGTCCAAGTATAATCCGCCTTGCGGGGCCAGTGCAAGACGGCGTTGGAAAGGACGATGGAGGCGTCGTAGCCCGCCACGTGGGTGAACTTCAAGCCCGCCTTGCAGTCGCCCGCGGCGAAGATGTGGGCGCGGTCGGTGCGAAGGCGCTCGTCCACGGTGATCCCGGCGCGGGTGAAGGAAACGGCGATGCGCTCCAGCCCCATGCCGGCGGTGTTGGGGTTCCTGCCCACCGCCACGAGGAGCGCCTCGGCCGAAAGCGTGGTCTGGGTGCGGTCGGGCTTTTCCACCGTCACGGAGGCGCCGGCGTCCGAGCGGGCCGCGGAAACGGCCCTCGTGGACAGGTGGAAAGCCACGCCCTCCTGCTCCAGGCGCTCCACCACCACCTGGGCCATGTCGGGGTCCTCGGCCGGAAGGATCTGGGGCCCCATCTCCACCACGGCCACCTTGGAGCCCAGGCGCGAGAAGGCCTGGGCCATCTCGATCCCTATGGGCCCGCCCCCCAGGATGAGGAGGCTTCCGGGCAGGCGCGAAAGGGAGAAAATGTCCCGGTTGGTGAGAAAGGGAGTCTCGGAAAGGCCCGGGATGGGCGGCACAAAGGGCGAGGACCCCGTGGCCACAACCCAGCTCTTGGCGAAGACCCGCTTTCCGGAGACCTCCACGCTGTGCTCGTCCATGAAGCGGGCGCTTCCGAAAAGGACGTCCACCCCCAGGGAGCTGAAGCGCTCGGCGCTGTCGTGCTCCTGTATCCTGGACACGACTCCGGCTATCCGCCGGGAAACGGCCCGAAAGTCCACCTCGGGAAGCTCCGTTTCCGGAAGCCCGAAGCGGGCGGCCGTTTTCATGGCGTGGCGCACGGCGGCGGTGCGGATCAGGGTCTTCGAGGGCACGCAGCCGTAGTGGAGGCAGTCCCCGCCCATGCGCTCCTTTTCCACGAGGAGCGTTTTCGCGCCGAACCGGGCCGCCCCGGCCGCGACCGTAAGGCCTGCGGCCCCGGCCCCGATCACGCCTAGGTCATAGTCGTAAGGCATTTTTACCCTTTCAAGGATCAGCCGGAGCCATCAACTGAAGATGAGGCATTCCGCTTTTTTCGTAACCATTCCAGCGTCTTTTTAGCGGCAAGGGGCATCAGTCCCAGAAGAACGAAGGAAAAAACCAGCCCCGGAGAAAGGAGGCCGGAGGTGGACGTAAGCCGGGAAAGCTCCCGCCCGGCGTTCACGAAGACCACCGTTGCGGGCAGCATCCCGGCCTGGGAGACCCAGTAGTAGGTGCGAAGCGGCATCCGCGTCAGGCCCATGGCCAGGTTCACCAGCCAGAACGGGAAAAGGGGCACGAGCCTGAGCCCGAAAAGGTAGAAGGCCCCTTCCCTTTCAAGGCCCCGGTTTACCGCCTCGAGCCTGGGGCCCAGGCGGCGGGTGACGAAGTCCCTCAGGATGAAGCGAGAGACGGCGCAGGCCGCCAGGGCGCCCGCGCTGCTGGAAAAGGAGACGACGAGGACCCCCACCGGCAGGCCGAATATTCCGCCGCCAAGAAGCGTTAGGACCGCCGCGCCCGGCAGGGAAAGCGCCGTCACGGCCACGTATATTCCGGCGTAGCCGGCGATGACGGCAAGGGGCCTTTGCGCGTAGAGAAGCGCGAAGCGTTCCCTGAGGGCCGCGGCCTCCGCCAGGGAGAAGCGGCGGTGAAGGCCCAAGGCGAAAAAGAGGGCGAGGGCGGCGGCCACCGCAAGGAGGGCCAGAAGCCGGGCTTTTCCCCTTTTTTCCATGCCCACCCAAGCCTTCCAT
Organism: Deltaproteobacteria bacterium; assembly: GCA_021815525.1. Classification (GTDB taxonomy): domain Bacteria; phylum Desulfobacterota; class Desulfobacteria; order Desulfobacterales; family Desulfatibacillaceae; genus JACRLG01. The sequence goes on along the minus strand of JAKAGN010000191.1, from coordinate 3,043 downwards.
CCGGCGTCGCCCGGCGAATCGACGAGTCACATAAGGAGCCGGACCTCAGCCTTCCCGCAGTTCCTCCCCGATCTTCAGCATTTCGGGAAGTATCTCCAGGAAGAGGTCCACAAGGACAGGGTCGAAATGGAGGCCTCGGCCGTTCTTGATTTCGCTCACCGCATCGTTGGTGGTCCAGGGCAGCTTGTAGGGCCTCTGGGACACCAGGGCGTCGAAGGTGTCACAAAGGGCGCAGATGCGCCCCTCCACGGGAATGGAGTCGGCTGCGAGACCGCCGGGATAGCCCAGCCCGTCCCAGCGCTCGTGGTGTGTGAGGGCGATGACGCCGGCCAGCAACAGAAGCTCGGAATCGTCGCCGGAAAGAAGATCCGCCCCGATCTTCGTGTGGGTCTTCATGACGTCGAACTCTTCCTCGGTCAGATGGCCCTTTTTTTGAAGGATGTGGTCGGGAATGCCGATCTTTCCGATGTCGTGCATGGGGCTCGCGTGCTCTATGAGCTCGCACTGCCTCACCGCGAGTCCTGCGGCGTAGGCGAGAAGCGCGCACATGCGGCTTATGCGCATGATGTGGAGCCCCGTGTCCTCGTCCTTGTACTCGGCGGCCTTGCCCAGGCGCTTGATGATCTGGAACCGGGTTTCCTGAAGCTCCCGGGTGCGGTCGGCCACCAGGCGCTCCAGGTGGCGGTTCTGATCCCTCACCCGGCTGTAAAGGAGGTTCATCTGGACGAGGTTTTGTATCCGGGCCAGGGCCTCGGCCCTGTCGAAGGGCTTGGTGAGAAAATCCTTGGCTCCGGCGTGGAGGGCCTTGATCCTTGTTTCCTGGTCCTTCTGGGAGGTGAGGACGAGGACGGAAAACGCGTCCGGGTCCATCTCCTTGATCTCCTCCAGGACGGCAAAACCGTCCAGCTTGGGCATGAGCAAATCCAGGATAACGAGGTTGGGCATGAAATCCCGGTAGGCGTCCACGGCTTCGGTGGGGTCGGTTACGCCGCGTACGAGCGGAAACCCCTCGCTCTTGAGGTAGAAGCTCAAGAGCCGGATGATTTCCGGCGCATCGTCAACGATCAGGATGCGCGCCTCGGCAAGTTCGCCTTTGGGCAGCATGGTTTGTCCCGGACAACCGTGCTGGAGGGTATGCAAGAGGGTTTTTTAACGCCTGTTCTTGTTTCCCGTGTCTCCCCGAAAACCTCCCGCGGGCATCGCCCGCGCCGGCCCCTTGGCGCGAGCCCCCGTGGAATTGATTCGTAAACAGCCCGCCAAAAACGACGCAGGCGCCGTTTTCCTCATGCCCGCTTCTCAAGGGGCCGATCAAAAACTACGGCCTGTGTCGGACAAGGCAAGCGTACTTTAGAAATGTCGGCCGAGCCCCTTTCAAGGGCCGATCAAAAACGATGATATGCAAGGCGCGCAAGTCGCGCGCGCAGGGAGCGTATTGTTCATACGTGACCGAGCGCAAGACGAAGCGCAACGCCGCAGATCGCGTTTTTGGGCGGCCCTTTAGAAAATGGCGCTGGCCGGACACACCTCAAAGCAGCTCATGCACTTGACGCACTTTGTTCTGTCGATGACGGCCGCCTCCTTCTTCTGCCACGCTATGGCCCCCTGGGGGCAGGCCTTGGCGCACAGGCCGCACTTCTTGCAGATCTCGGGGTCTACCGCAAACTTCAGAAGCGCCACGCAGCGCTTGGCCGGGCAGCGCTTCTCCAGGATGTGGGCCTCGTACTCGTCACGGAAGTAGCGAAGCGTCGAAAGCACCGGGTTGGGGCCGGTCTGCCCCAGGCCGCACAGGGCCGACTCCTTGATGACCTCCGAAAGGTCCTCCAGGGTTTGGATGTCCTCGGGCTCGCCCTTTCCCTCGCAGATCCTGACCAGTATCTCCAGCATCCGGCGGGTGCCCTCGCGGCAGGGGGTGCACTTGCCGCAGGACTCATCCTGGATGAAGTCCATGAAGTAACGGGCCATGTCCACCATGCAGGTGGTCTCGTCCATCACGATCATGCCGCCCGAGCCCATGATGGCGCCCACCTTGGCGATTTCCTCGTAGTCCACCACGGTGTCCAGGTGGGAGTCGGGCACGCAGCCGCCCGAGGGCCCGCCCAGCTGCACGGCCTTGAACTTCTTCTTGTTGGGCACTCCGCCGCCCACGTCGTACACGATGGTCCTAAGCGGAATGCCCATGGGCACTTCAACGAGGCCGATGTTGGTGATCTTCCCGGAAAGGGCGAACACCTTGGTGCCCTTGCTCTTTTCCGTGCCCACGGCGGCGTACCAGGCCCCACCGTTTAAAATGATCTGGGCGATGTTGGCGAAGGTCTCCACGTTGTTCAGGATCGAGGGCTTCTTCCAGAGGCCCTGGTGGGCCGGGAAGGGCGGCCGTGGCCGCGGCATTCCGCGCCGGCCCTCGATACTGGCCATCAAGGCCGTCTCCTCACCGCACACGAAGGCTCCCGCGCCCTCGTAGATGTCTAGCTCGAAGTCAAAGCCGCTTCCCAGGATGTCCTTTCCCAGAAGCCCGTACTCCTTGGCCTGGGAGATGGCCAGATTAAGCCTGTGGATGGCCAGCGGATACTCGGTGCGGCAGTAGACGTAGCCCTGGTGCGCGCCTATGGCCCGGGCCGCGATGATCATGCCCTCTATGACCGCGTGGGGATCGGCCTCCAGGACCGAGCGGTCCATGAAGGCGCCCGGATCGCCCTCGTCGGCGTTGCAGAGGACGTATTTCACGTCCGACACCGATTTCGACGCGAAGCTCCACTTCATGCCGGTGGGGAAGCCCGCGCCGCCGCGGCCCCTAAGGCCGGATTTCAGGACCTCGTCCACGATGCCCTGGGGCGTCATGTCGAAAAGGGCCTTGGCGACGCCGAAGTAGCCGTCCCGGGCGATGTACTCGTCGATCTTTTCGGGGTCTATCAAGCCCTTGTTGCGCATGACCCAGAACATCTGCTCCTTGAAGAAGGGATGATCCTTCTCCAGGGGGACGCTTGCCACGTCGCCGGGGCCCTTGTAGCAAAGCTTCTCCACGGGCTTGCCGCCGGCTAGGTGC
>JAKAGN010000190.1 GCA_021815525.1 Deltaproteobacteria bacterium | reverse complement strand
GCTTTTTCGCGCTGCCGGAAAAGGCGCCGGCCTTCTCGGTAACGGATGAAATACCCTTCGGCGGCGGGGTGCGGCAGGTCCTTTCCTTTGAAAGCGGCTACGTGGCCAAAAACCCGCTGGCCCGGCCGCGCCACGAGGACTACCAGCGCAACCGCACGGCCTACCTGGTGCGCTGGGTCCACGGGGACCGGCCCCGCAAGACGGTGCTCCTGCTCCACGGCCTCATGATGGGGGATCCCAGGCGCGCCGAGGCAATGTTCAAGGTCCCGGGGCTTTTCGACGCCGGGCTCGACCTGGCCCTTGCCGTGGCGCCCTTCCACTGGCTGCGCTCGCCCCGGAAGGCTGCCCGGCGGCATCCCCCCATCCGGCCCCAGGACCCCGCGCTTACCGCCGAGTTCGTGGGCCAGGCCATGCGCGACGTCTTCTCCGCCGTGGCCATACTGGAGTCCCTGGGCGCGCCCGAGATGGGCGTCATAGGCGCGAGCCTCGGCGGATACCTGGGCGGGCTTTTGGCCGCCCTTTCCGAAAAGCCACGCTTCGTGGCCCTCATGGTGCCCGCGGTGAACTTCCTAAGCCCCCTTGGCCCCGACTCCTTTCCGCTTGATTTCCCGGTGGATCCCGGCCTGCGCAGGAAAATTCACGAGGTCTTCGCCTTCCATTCGCCGGCCAGGTTCCTTCCGAAGCTGCCCCGCGAGGACATCCTCATCGTGGCCTCCCGGGGCGACCGCCTCTGCCCCTTCGAGAACGTTCGGGACCTTTGCGAGAAATGGGGCAACCCGCCCCATCACTTTCTTCCGGGCGGCCACTGGCTCGTCTTCGACCCCAAGGCCCGGGGCCGCGCCTGGTACGAGCTTTTGGCCCGGAAAGGCTTTCTCCCGAAAAAGGAAAGGTGATGCTCCATGCTCAAGAACAAGCTCCTCTGGCAAGGGCTCATGGCGGGCTCGCTTCTGGTGTGGGCCTTCATCCTCGCGGGCCTCGTCTTTCCCTTCTCCTGCCCGGCCACCCGGAACCTGTGGCTCGCCCTCTTCCTCGTCTGGGGCGTCGTTCATCCCCTGGAGCTCAAGTTCTCCCTTCCCGTGGGCCGGGCCGCCGGGCTCTCCCTTAGGCGCACCGTCATAAAGACAGTGCTCTTCGGATTCACCTGGTGGGTGGCCCTGAAATGGGGCGTGGTGGAGGATTGAGGAGAGGCAAAAGCGCCTCCGGCGGCCGGGGAGACTACGTCCCCCCGGACCCCCGATAATTTTGGCGCGGCACGTGCACAGCAAGCGCCGCGCGGTTTTGCAGGGCTTCGCATTCGAGCGGTCAATGCTTGTCTCGCGGAGGAGGGGCCTTGCGGATAGCCGGGCGTCACCTGGAGTGCGGAGCAAGGGGGCGATGCCGGCCGGGGGGAGCTTGAGTAGATAGACGAAATACCTTATTTTTCGAGTAGTTGGGATATGTGCGTTCAATATTTGAACGTTCAAATTATGAACGCTTCCCCACCGCATCTTTCCACACGCCGTCTTCTTTCATACGGGATATTGACCATGACGCGAAAACGGGCCGCCGCGTTTTTTATCGCCTTGCTTTTTCTGCTTCTTGCCGGGTGCGCGGGCCTGCCGGCGCCGCCGGCCCTTCCGCCGGGTGCGCGGGCGGAGCTTCTGTTCACCGCGCCCGCGGGCTGCTCACTGCGGGAGGTCCGCTTCGCGCCCGATCACAAGCGCTTCCTGGCCTTCATGGAGACCCGCGACCGGCGGATGCGGGCGGCCGGGGAGGCCTCGGGGGAGTGGGCCTTCGCGGGATTTTGCGAGCCGCGGACCGGGCAGGAGGAGGAAAGCCCCTTCCGGCCGGACGGCGGCGCGGCCTTCGTAACTGGTGACGGCGAGAGGTTCCGCGTGAATTACGAGGGCCTTTCGGGCGCGGCGTACAACGAGGTGGCGGGCCTTTCCTTCACGGCCGTGGGGCTTTGCTACGCCGCCCGGGAGGGTAAGGACTGGTACGTGGTGCGGGCCATGCCGGGCCAGGGCGCGCTCTTCGAGGAGCGGGACGGGCCCTATTCCGAGCGGCCGGTGTTCGCTGCCGTGGACCGGCTCTTCACGGTTCTTCAGCCGGGTCCCTTGGTGAGGGTGGAGGGCGGCAGCTTCAGCTTCGTGATCCCGCTTTCCGCCATGTCGGAGAACGTGGGCCTGCCGGTGGGCGTGCCTGACCGCGTGACGGCGGCCTCCAGGGAGGGCTTTTCCGCGGTGTGCATGGGCGCGGGCGCCGCCTCGCCCGGGGCCTTGAACGCCTTCATAGTCACCGTGACGGAGGCCGGCGGAAACCAGATCCGCTTCGCGCCCTTTCCGGGCTTCGACCGCATGGCCGGGGTCCCGGTTTTTTCGGCGGACCTGGCGCGGGTCGCCTTCGTGGCGGAAAAGGAAGGCAAGGAGCGCCTTGTCGTGGCGGACCTCGTAAACCCCTCCTTCGGCGTGGGGCCGGGCTTTCCGCGCGTCCTTTTTCCCGTTTTTTCGCCTAAGACCGTGGAGGGGGCCTGCGTTGTGTTCGACGGGCAGAAATATTTCCTGATGGAAGGCGACGACCTGAAAAGCGAGGGCTACGAGGCGATGGGGCGGCCCGTGTTTTCGGCCGACGGCGCGCACCTGGCGGTCGCGGCGCGGGCGGACGGGCTCTGGCGCATCCTCGCGGACGGGAAGGTTTCGCCTCCCCTCAAGAGCGGGAAGCCCGAGAACCTCGCATTTTCGGAGGATGGAAAGTCCATTGAATTCAACGCGGTATGCGGCCGCGGCCTTTACCGGTTCACCTACTCCTGGGGGGGAAGCTGATGGGTAGCGAGGTCATCATAGCTGGAGCGGGCCTGGCCGGGCTCACCGCCGGCATCACGCTGGCTCGCCGGGGACGGGCCGTCACCATCCTGGAGGGCAGAAACCGCATAGGGGGGGATCACTCCTACGCCGATTCCTCCTACATCGATCCCCAAGACATCCGCGGCCGCTTCGGGCTTGAGATAGAAGAAGCCCTGGAGCCTTGGACCGTGACCCGCATCCACGCCTACGGCCTGTGCCGCGAGATTCCGCACCCCGCGGGCGTTTCGGCCTACACCATCGAGCGGGGCCGCGGCGAAAGGTCCCTCGAAAACGTCCTCTACCGCCAGGCGCTCAAGGAGGGCGTCAAGGTGGAGCTTGGCCAAAGGCTGGACGGGGCCGCCTTCAAGGCCCTTCCGCCCGGCTCGATTCTCGCCACGGGCCTCGACGCCGCTTCCTTCAAGGCCCTCGATATCCCCTGCCGCCCCTTCATGGGCCACATGGCCACGGGCAAGGGTGCGCCTGGCCGGCCCGGGGTCATCGTCTACTTCGACGAGTTCTGCCGCGAGTTCGGCTACTACTTCCAGGCGCGGAGCGCGGCCGGAGCGCTCGTTTTCAACGTTACCGAGCCCCTTTCGACCCGCCAGAAGGAAACGTTCAAGGAACGCCTGGCCCGGGAGGACGGCATTTCCTTCGATGGCTGGCACGACCGGCTCGGGACCTACGCGGCCTGGCCCCTTGGGGGCTGGGACAACCGCCGGCTCTTCTGGAAGGACAAGATACTGGCCGGGACGCTTGCCGGAGCCGTGAGCCCGGTCCTGGTCTTCGGCGTGCACGGGGCGCTCGTCTCGGGCCACGCGGCGGCCCTGGCGGTTTTGGACCGCAGGGCGGGCGAGGCGGCCTTCCGCGCGGCAATCCCGGCGTCCTACTACTTTCCCCAGCTCCTTTTCCGCAAGATGCGGGAGACCCTGCCCCACGCGGTCCTAGCACCCCTCATCCGATCGGTGGTGGCCGCCTACCACCCCTCGCGCTTCCCCTACCTCATGAAGTTCGTCATGGAGCCCCCCGGCTTCCGCTCTAAAAGCAAAAGCGCCTCCGGCGGCCGGGGGAAATGATTTCCCCCGGACCCCCTCGTGTTACTCCGCGTGCTTCGCACGCTCCGCGCGATTTTCCAGGGCTTCGCATTCCACCCCCAGCGCCTGGAGGGTTTGACAGCCCCAGCGGGCGGTGTTATACAATAACCGAGGCTTGTGCTTTCGTCTCATCACCCTGGAGGCAGTCATGTTCGGAATCGGTTTTTCGGAGTGGATGGTCATCCTGGTGATCGTCCTGATCGTGTTCGGCGCCGGGAAGCTCCCGGAGCTTGGCGCTGGAATCGGCAAGGGAATCAAGAACTTCAAGGAAGCCGTCCGCGATGAGGACAAGAAGGAAGCGGAGAAGATCGAGAAAAGCGATTCGTAGGCCCGCGTGTTTTGATGGCGCCAGCGAAAACGTTCAAGCCCCGCCGGGATACCCCGCCGGGGCTTGGTCGTTTTTCAGGCGGCGTTAAAAGATATGATTTGCGATGGAACAACCATTGCTTGTGAACCCAGCGTCGCGGGAAAGGAAATCTCATGACGGGAAAGCGTTTTTTCGGCGCCGGCATCCTTGCCATTGCTGCTTTGCTGAGTGTTGCGGGAATATCCGCAGTTGGGCGATCGGAGGCTCAGGATAAGGCAGGCCCGGCCCTGCTGCTCGCCAAGGCCAAGAAAACCGTCAAGAAGAAGACCCCGGCCCCGGCCGTGGCGCCCAAGCCAGCGGCCCTCACCACGGCCGACTTCGACGCCGGGGTGAAGGACGCGCTTTTGCAGGCCGTGAAGGGCGCGGTGGCCCGGCTTGGTAAAAAGGACGGCTTTTTCCTGGACCAGGCCGTCCGCATCCCCATGCCCGCCCAGCTGAAGCCGCTGGAAGACACCTTGCGGAGCCTTGGGCAGGGAAAGGTCGCGGACAGCTTCATCGAGAGCATGAACCGGGCGGCCGAGGAGGCCGTTCCGGGGACCGCGGCCATCTTCTCGGGGGCCGTCGCCGCCATGACCCTGGAGGAGGCGGCGAACCTTGTGAAGGGGCCGGAAAACGCCGTCACGCAGTATTTCGAGACCCATACCCGCGAGCAGCTTGCGGCGCAGATCGGGCCAGTGGTGGCAAAGGCCATGGCCACGGCCCAGGTGACCCGCTACTACCTCGCCATGACGGAAAAGGCCACGGCCCTGGTGCCCTTTCTGAAGTCGGTGGAGCCCGACCTCAACCAGTACGTGACGGGAAAGGCCCTGGACGGCCTTTTTCTCGCAATGGCGGACGAGGAAAAGAAAATCCGCCGGGACCCCGTGGCCCGGAGCACCGAGATCCTGAAAAAGGTTTTCGGAGCCATCTTCAAGTAGGGGCGGCCCGGTCCGTTCCGCCGTGCCAAAAGGGAAGGGCCGGCGGAACGGCCCTTTCCCGCCGGGCCTTATTTTTGCTCCAGGTTGGCCAGCTCGTTATTGAGCACCCTTATGTGGCCCATCTCCTCGCGGATGATGTCGTCTATGCTGCACTTGCCGGTTTCGGTGGCCACCAGCTCCTTCATGCCGGTGTAAAAGGCTATGGAGTCCTTTTCGCGGCCTATGGCGAACTCCAGGATGCGCTTCAACAGATCCGGGGCGCAGGCGTCGGAGGCCCCGGGGACCGGGCTTTCGGGGTCGGTGAATACCCTTGAGCCCGCGAGGCTTGCCAGGTACTGGTGGGTAACGTTCTCCGGGTCGAAGGTGGCGGCGGCGCGGTCCTTGTCGGCAAGGTCCTTCCGCATCTGCGAGAAGGCGCTCTGGTGGCCCTCCTCCATGCGGGCTATGTCGAGAAGAAGGTGCCTGGCCCCGGAGCAGGCGGCGGTCTCGGCCGCCCTGCGGTAGAACTCCGCGCCGTTTTTCTCGATCCGTTCGGCCAGGGCGAAGATTTCGTCGGCGCTGAAGGCGAAGCTCATGGTTCTCTCTCCTTTTGGGCAAAGGGCATAAGGAGCGGCTCTACTCCGTCACTCGTAGATTTTCTCGCCGGGGGCGTCGCTCCCCGCCGCGTCGTTCTCGTGGTCCCGGGGAAGGCTTTTCGCGCGCTTGGCGGCTAACTCCGTGTACCACTCGTG
>JAKAGN010000189.1 GCA_021815525.1 Deltaproteobacteria bacterium | reverse complement strand
CGATAACGCCATCCGCCACCTCACGGTCCGCGGGCCCTTGGACAGAATCACCCAGGCGGCCAAGTCAGGCGGCCTGCACCAGTTCGTGGAGCTGTCTCCCGGCCAGAGCTTTAAGGTAAGCTTCAGGGTGGCCAACCCGCGGCCCGAGCACCTGGGCCTCTTTGCCCTGTGGCAGAGGGAGATCGACTCTGGAATGCTCCGCATGGGCGGGCTCTCGTCCATCGGCCGGGGCCGGATGACGGTGGAAACGGCGTCCTACGTGCTGGCCGGGAAAAAAGGCTGCCTCGCGGATTTTGAAGCCTTCCAAGGTTCCGAAACCGTGAGCGACCTCTTTTCCGATTTTTGGGATATCCGCCGTCTGTTCGTGAATGCCCCGGAATCCCCGGCAAACGCCCTGGAAATCCTTCGCGGCCTTTTGACCGGACAGCCCGCGCCCGGCGCAGTAAAGGAGGCATAGAATGAGCCACGTAATGAATCCCTTCGATTTCGTGCCCCTGCCGCAAGACGGCCCCAGGAAGCTTGCGGCCCCCATCCTTGCCGAGCCCCGCTACGAGGGCTACCTGACCTATACATTGACGACCCTGACGCCGCTGCACATAACGGGCAGAACCGAAAAGGACGGCGATCATTTCAAGATCAAGCATTTCAACGAAAGCTACGGGAAAAAGCTCATCCCCGGCTCCTCCGTCCGGGGAATGATGGAAGCCTATATCGAGGCCGTGACGGGCTCGGACCTGCGCTCCATCACCCGCGGGGACGAGGGCAAGGACGCGGGAAGGCCCGAGTACGGCAAGTGGTACGAGGAAGGCGATAATGGAAAGGTAAAGGCCGAAAAATGCCGCCACGTGGGCTTTCTCATGGCGACGGAACTCGACCCGCGTTACATGGGGCTCAATCATGCCAAAGACCCGGCGAAAAACTGGCGGCGCGCTGCCCACGCAACAAAGGAGTTCCACGAACGCCGCGCCACCCTGCCGAAAAATTTCGCCATGAACCGCTTCGACCACGAGGAACGCGCCGTAAACCCGGCCGTTGACGTGGCGGGCTTTTTGTTCGGCTACGTTCCACAGGAAAAAGTGGAGAAGGGCAAGGACCCCATTCCGGCGCGCTCCGGCCGTCTCGTTTTCGAGGACCTGCCGGTCCCGGCCGGCGTCTTCGAGGAGCGGAAAGCCTGGGACATCAAGGGCGACGCCAGCTTCGGAATGCCCAATCCCCGCGCAAGCACGGCCTGGTACTTCACCCAGGGAAACAACCGCATGCGCACGATTTCGCTCCGCAACGGAAAATCGTTTTCGGTTTGGGAGGTCCTGGCCGCCAAGGTGCGGGGCCGCAAGTTCTATTTCCACCAGCACCCCGAAACCTGCCACCGCGAATACAAGAAGGTGAACGAAGAAATGCAGCGGGCATTGAAGGCCCTGCCTCCCGAAAAGCAGCGTGGAAGAAAGCTGCCGGAGCTGATCGAGTACAAGGTGGAGGCCGTCAAACCCGGCGAGGTCATCTCAGGCGGGCGGATCGATTTTAAGGACCTGCCCAAGTCCCTGCTGCTCTTTCTGCTCTATGCCCTGGACCTGAACCAGGCCCCCGGCGAGAGCCCCTCTATGGCCCACAAGCTGGGGGGCCTGAAGCCCTTCGGGTTCGGAAGCGTGGCGCTTTCGGTTACAGGCGTGCAATGCCGCGAAACGGGCGGTTTCCCCGGCGAGCTTGTGGCCGACGAGCCCGAAGGGACAATCCCGAAAGATATATTCTACCCCGAGGCGTTCAGGAGCCTGGAAAAAATTCTCCACTTTCCAACGGACGCTAACCAAGCCAGGGATTACGTTTTCATGTACCCGCCCTTCAATCCCCTGGGGGCTACCGACGAGGCCAAGGGCTTCGCCGTGGTGGAGCGGGCCGAGGGCGGCGGACGGGGACCCGCGCCCGGCAACTCCCAGAAGCTCACGCTCTTCTTCGACCATTACCAGGCGAACGCGTCCAACTGCCCCAAGGTTTGGCCCGGCCGCCGGAAATAAGCGCGGATTGCCCATTACACGGCGTATCGCTTGTCTGACGAAGGGCTTTCGTCATGGGCGCTCTTTTTGACCGGGTGGCCGGGAAGGTGGCCCTGGAGCGCCGCCTGGAAGAAATCCGGCTGGACGAGATCATAGGTCTTCAGGCCATGCGCTTGCGGGAATGCCTGGAAAAGAACAAGAGCTACCGGCCGTTCGTGGGGCGCTATTAAAGGAGGCGGCCGGCGCGGAGGGCGAATCTGCACGTTGTGGCCTTGGCGACCATTAGCGCACCCTGTTGGGGAGAGATATGCAAACATTTTGACGAAGGGGCTAAACCGGGTTTATTATAACAATAACAAAATATTATGCCAAAGCCATGGCAATTTTGAAAAACGAAAAATGTTTGAAGATGCCGGTTTTAGAGGTTGGCGGGGGAGATATTCAAACATTTTGGGAACCAGGAAAATTCGCATTTGTAACATCTTGAAATTAAAGGATTTTTCAGGGGCGTTTTCGGGCTTTTGGGCAAATGTTTGAAGATGCCGGTAACGGGGCTTTCGGCGAGACATCTTCAAACATTTTTGAAAATGGTTTATGCTATGAAAACAGATGGTAAACTCCAAAACCATACCAAAGTATCACGGTTTTCGGGGTCAAAAAAACGGGCATCTTCAAACATTTTGGCCCAAAACGGGAAGGGCTTCGATATGTTGACAAATATGCGGAAATGGGCGAAAAGAAGAAATAGTGACTCGGCTAAGTGCCTGATTCCAAAACTGTGACCCTGCCCCAGTCCTTGGGGTGGGGATGGAAACAAGAATATCATTCTTGTTCACCATGTTATCAACGGAGTGACCCTGCCCCAGTCCTTGGGGTGGGGATGGAAACCCCCAACCGGAGTTGTGGGTCAGCTTGCCGTCGGCGTGACCCTGCCCCAGTCCTTGGGGTGGGGATGGAAACGGAGCCGAGGACCGCGAGGGTCAGGCCGAGGGCTACCAGTGACCCTGCCCCAGTCCTTGGGGTGGGGATGGAAACCAGGTGCAGGTACGCCCGCGCCGCGGCCACCGAATCGTGACCCTGCCCCAGTCCTTGGGGTGGGGATGGAAACGACGTGTCCACCAGCACCAGGTCGCGATTTCCGATGGTGTGACCCTGCCCCAGTCCTTGGGGTGGGGATGGAAACCCTCTTCTTCTGTCCTTGCTTCTCTAATCTTCCTAACCGTGACCCTGCCCCAGTCCTTGGGGTGGGGATGGAAACCAAGCTGGCCAAAAGCCTTGTACGCCGCCAGCCGTGACCCTGCCCCAGTCCTTGGGGTGGGGATGGAAACATTCGCCATCCTTCGTATGGGAAGCGAGTTCGAAGGTGACCCTGCCCCAGTCCTTGGGGTGGGGATGGAAACCGACTAGCAGCCAGGGCGACCGCCAGCCTTTTTCCCGTGACCCTGCCCCAGTCCTTGGGGTGGGGATTTCAAGACCTCTTGTGCAACGCGGCCCGGCACGAGTTACCGGGGCCACCCACGGGTTTTTCCGATGGCCCAGGGCATGGTTGTAGGCCTGGCAACATCCCGTGTTGAAAACGCAAGTACCTGAAATTTTTAGGAGGGGTAAGGGGGTGGGGGTGCGGGGGAGGGGGGAAGGGGAGACCCTTTTTTTAAAAAGGGGCCCCCTTCCCCCCTCCCCCGTTCACTCTCCCCCGCATGTCTGAGTGGGTACGGCGGCCTAAATGCTTGCCGTTTTGCGTGTCCGGGTTTATGCTGCGGGAGGGTGAGGTCGCGGCGTGGATCATGGTGGAGGGGTGCGCGAAATGGAGGCAGCGGGCCAGGCGTTTTGGGAGCGCCTTTCCTTTGCGCGGCTTTCCGTGAGCTGCCGCGCGCTTTCGGCCGGGTATCTGTCCGGGCGGCCCGAACGCAAGCTGCGGGCTATCATAAAGGCCCAGGTCCAGGCCGCGAGCCCCTGCGCGGACCAGCGCGTAATGGACTGCGCCTCCTGCGTCCTGGGGGCCGATTGCCTTTTCCGCACGCTTTTCGTGCCCGATCCCCGGAAGGATTATCTGCCTTACTTTCTTTTCGCCGAGGAGCCGGCGCGCTGGCGCGGGGAGGTTTCGCCCGGAAGCGACCGCCGCTTTTCCGTGGCCCTGGTGGGCCGGGCCGCGGCGCTTCTGCCCGGGGTAGCGGACGCCTTCCGCCGGAAACCCCTGTTCGCGCTGGATTCGGAATCAGGCGCCCCCATCCGCTTTCTTTTTGCGGAGGGGGCGGCACAAAACCAGGGGCTTGCCGTCACGGCCCGGGAGGTCCTTGACCGGCATTTGGCGGCCTTTCCGCAGGGCGCCGCCGTGCTCGGGCTTTCGGTGGAGTTTACGAGCCCCTTTTGTTACACGAAGGGCAACAGGACCCTCACTCGGCCGGAGCTGGTGGATTTCGGCGTGTTCTCGCAGGCGCTTTCGCGGAGGCTCGCGGGGCTTGCGCGGGATCACTGCGGTTTTTTGGGGGACGCGCCCGAGCCGACCGGGCCGGGGGTCGCCGCGATAGGGACCCAGCGTGCGCGGGACTTCCGTTTCGTGCGCGAGGAGGCCTTCAAGCGTGATCGCGGCGGCAGGGTGAAAAGCGAGCTATTGGGGGGATTTCTTGGGGGAATCACCTTTACGGGAGATTTTGGGGACTGGCTCCCCCAGGCGGTTCTGGGCGAGGCTTTCGGGATAGGAAACGACACCACCCAAGGCTCCGGGCGCTATCGCATAACGGGCGTCTGGTAGCGAAGGCCGAAAACGCCATCGGCCACGCGGCGCTTGAAAGCCGGCTCCGCCACAGCGGTAACTATCCTTGCTCATTGGCTTTCAGCGTTTAACTCTTCATCGTTTTGTGACGGCGGGTTCACAAAAATGCATCGCCCATCTTGACGCAGTGCGCGGTTTGGGGCAAGCTGTGCACATGAGCGCGACCGCAAGCCATATCGAGCGGCTGAACCGCATAGGAATCGCCCTTTCCAGCGAGACCGACCTCGGCCGTCTTCTCCACCTCATCGTGACCGAGGCCCGGGGATTCACGAGGGCCGACGCGGGAAGCCTCTACACCCTGGAGGGCGAGACCCTCTACTTCCGCGTGGCCCAGAACGACACCCTGGACACCCCCGGCAGCGGCCGCAGCTTCAAGCCCGTGCCCATCCCGCTCTCGGCCGCCAGCATCGCCGGCTACGTGGCCCTTTCCGGCGAGCTTCTCCACATCGACGACGTGTATGCGCTCCCGGAAGGCGCCCCCTACCGCTTCAACGCCGATTACGACAGGCAGAGCGGCTACCGCACGCGCTCCATGCTGGTGGTGCCCATGAAGGACCCGGACGGCGCCATCGTGGGGGTGCTTCAGCTCATCAACGCCAAGGACCGCGAGGGGCGCGCAGCCGGCTTTTCCCGCCAGTTCGACTCCTTGAACCTCTCCCTCGCGTCCCAGGCCGCGGTGGCCATACGGAACGCCCGGCTCATCGCTTACATCAAGGGCCTCTTCGAGGCCCTGATCCGCTACTCGGCCTCGGCCATCGACGCGCGGAGCCCCCACACCGCGGGCCATTCCCGGCGGGTGGCGGCCTACTCCCTCATAATAGCCCGGGCCATCCACGCGGCCCCGGAAGGCCCCTTCGCGGAGGCGGCCTTCTCCCGCGAGCGGCTGGACCGCCTGGCATACGCGGCGTGGCTCCACGACATCGGAAAGATCGGGGTGCCGGAAAATATCCTGGACAAGCGCTATCGGCTGCCCCCGGGGCGGGAGTCCGTGATCGAGAGCCGCTTCTGCCTGGCCGCGGCCTTGAAGGAGCTTGCCGTTCATCGCTCCGGGGCCGAGCCCGCGGCCCTCGACGAGGCCAGGCGCTACGCGGAACGCCTCCAGGCCGCCCTTTCCAGGATAATGGCGGTCAACGCCGGGAACTGGCTTTCGGAGCCCGACCGCGAGCTTCTG
>JAKAGN010000188.1 GCA_021815525.1 Deltaproteobacteria bacterium | reverse complement strand
GCAGCCGACGCCAGCACGCCGTCGTCGCGGCGGCGGGGCTCGTGGCGGGAGTGGACCAGGCGGCCGTCCTTCCACACCATCTCCACCTCGCGGTAGGCGGTGGAATCCTCGAGGGGGTTCTTCACGAGGGCCACGATGTCGGCGCCCTTGCCGTCGGAGAGGGTCCCCAGGCGGTCGTCCACGCCGAGAATCTTGGCGTTCACGATGGTGGCGGCCTTCAGGACCTCGGGAAGGGTGAAGCCGATCCTGTGGAGCATTTCGAGCTCGCGGTGGAGGCTTCCGAAGTAGGCGAAGGGAAGCCCGGCGTCCATGCCCACGCCGATGGGGACCCCGGCCTGGCGCATGGCCAGCAGGTTCGCCACGCCCTTTATGGCCATGTTGAAGAAGGGCTCGGGCTTGGCCATGTATATCTTGTGCTCGATCATCTCCTTGGGGCTGTACTGGCGGTAGAAGTTCAAGCTCGCCAGGTTGTCGGCGTGGATCTTGGGGTCGCACTGGAAGGCCGGCACGTTGTGGATGTACTCGCGCCGGCGCACAAGCTCATCCCGCACGAAGTCGGTGTTGTACTCGCGGGGAAGCGTGCTGTAGGCCTCCTCGATGAGGAAGGTCTCGGCGAGGGTTATGGTGGGCACCACGGCCGTTCCGGTGCGGGCGAAAAGCTCCACCTCGCGCTCGGTGAGAAGCTCGTCCGCCACGATGTGCTCCAGGGAGTGGACGGGCCAGGCCTTCATGCGGTCGAAGCCCCACTTGCTGAGGCAGTGGCAGACCACCGGAAGGCTCCTGTCCTCCGCGAAGCCGAAGATGCGCTTCAAATCGTCGTCGGAATAGGCGGGGATCTCGCCCTTGCCCCGGAAGAGGGACTCGCGGTCCACCGTGAGCTTCACGAAGTTGGCGTCCGTGCAGTTTTCCCGGAGGGCCCGCTCCCGCTCCCGCTCGTTCGCGTAGTTGGTCATGAGCATCCCGATGGAGATGGAACTCACGTTGGCGAAGGCGTTGACGTCGGTGGGCGGGATGTCCGGGTGGCCGCCGGCCACGTTTAAGATGGCGTTGCAGAAGACGATGCGGGGGCCGTTCAAGACCCCGGACTCGATCTCCCGGATGTTCTCGTGGAGGATGCCCGGAAAGGCGCCCACGTCGCGGATGGTGGTGACGCCGGTTCCGATGCAGGCCTCGGCCTGGCGCCGGATCTGGAAGAGGTGCCGCCATGCCTCCAGGCTCTTGATGGAAAACGAGCCCGAGGACGTGGAGTGGCAGTGGGCGTCCATGAGCCCCGGGATGAGGTAGAGCCCGCCCGCGTCCAGGATGTCCAGGACCCCGGAGGGCTTGGGCGCGGGGCCGAAGTCCACGGTCTTGATGCGGTTTCCCTCGATGATGATGGTGGCGTTCGTGAAGACGCGCCCCTTAACCACGTCCACCACGCGGCCGTTCACGATGGCCAGGGCCTTTCCAGCGCCCACCTTCATCTTGGGCATCTTGGCCCCGCAGCCCACAAGGTCCGGCATGGCCGCGAAAAATCCGGCCGCCACGCAAAGCTTCAAAAACTCTCGTCTCTTCATTTTAAGTGACGCCCCCCCCTTTTTTCGTTACCTACTCTTGATCGATCCCGTCGCCCTTTCGCGGGATAGGCCGATCACAAACGATGAGCCCCGGGTGGCCCCGGCAACTCGTTGCCGGGGCGCGTAGCGCAAGAGGTCCTTTGCTAACATACTGGAAACATGGCAGATCAAAGACCTCTTGTCCTTCGGACCCCGGCAACAAGTTGCCGGGGCCACCCACACCCTGGAATCGGTCAAACGGAACGAAATTATGACAAACGCTATAAGGCCTGCGCTGCAAGACAGGCCGATCACAAACGATGAGCCGCAAGGCGCGCGAGGCGAGCGCGATGGGAGCGTGCTTTTCGTACGTGACCGAGCGCAAGACCGAAGCGCAACGCCGCAATTCGCGTTTTTGTCAGCTCCCTTATCAGGCTGTTTCAAGAGCCCCACGGCCGATCCGCCCGACGCCATAGGCCGATCACAAACGATGAGCCGCAAGGCGCGCGAGGCGAGCGCGATGGGAGCGTACTTTTCGTACGTGACCGAGCGCAAGACCGAAGCGCAACACAGCGGATCGCGTTTGTGGACGGCCTATAAAAAAGCCCTCTTTTTCATCTCCCGATAGTGGGTGAATATCTCCTCGAGGCTCCTTTTGGGCTTGAAGCCGAAGGTCCTGGCGAACTTGCCGCCGTCGATGATGGTGGGGTACTTGAAGTAGTTGATGAGGTAGCTGGGGAAGGCCTTCCACCGCAAGGCCCGGCTTATGAAGCGCGGAAAGGCCGGGGGGATGGAGGGAAGCGGAATGCCCTTTATTCCGCTGCGGCGCAGGACGTCCTTGTAGGCCACCCAGTCCTCCGGGGCCACGTTGTAGACGCCCGGCACCTTCTTCTCGTAGGCGAGCATTATGGCCTCGGCCATGTCCTTCACGTGGATGAACTGCATGACCGGGTTGAAGCCCCACAGGACCGGAACCACCTTCATGGAAAGGAGGCGGCCTATGTTGTTGCGCACCCCGGGGCCCGCGATGTTGCAGGGCCTAAGGATCGTCATGTGGAGATCGGGGTACTTGTACATGTAGATGTTGGAGAGGTTTTCAAGCTCCACCGAGTCGATCAGGTTCAAGGTCAGGTCCGAGGCCTTCAGGGGCGTGTCCTCGTTCAAAAGCGCCGGGTTGTAGGCGTTGGCGCCGTAAACGAAGAAGGAGGAGAGCACGATGACCTGGCCCACCTTGTACTTGGCGCAAAGGTCGAAGAGCTTCTGGGTGCCTATGACGTTGGCGTTGTAGCGCAGGAAGCCGCCCTGGGGGTTGGTTCCTATGCGCCCCAGGTGGATTACCGCCTTTATCCTGTGCTTTCTGAAGATGTCCTCCAGGCCCCTTTTCAGGAAATCGATGCGGTAGCTGGGGATGTCCTCTCCGATCTCCACGGCCCGGCGGAAGTCCACGGCCACGATGCGGTACTTGGGGTGGAGCTTCGCTATGGTCTCCTGGGCCAGGACCCCGGCCGCGCCGGTCACCAGGATTTCGCCCTCGGGAGCGTCCACGGGGCAGGCGCAGGCTTCCGCCGCCTGGCTTGTTTCCGACTTTTTCTTGCGCGGCATCAGAACACTCCTTTCCTTTCGCTTAAGCCCTTTTCGATGAGGCCCCGGATGACGGTCTTGACCTCCTCCACCTTCTGGGTCACGCCCTCCTCGCTATCGATGTCGCCGGTGTAGTGGAGGGGCTTTCCGAAGTTCAGTATGACCTTGGCGGGAAGAGGAAAGGGCACCGTCACGGGAACGTAGGGCACGGCAAGCATGTTGGCGAGGGGCGCTATGTTGGCCAGGGAGGGCATGGTCTCCTCGCAGCCCACCACCCCGACGGGCACGATGGGGGCCTTTTCGGTCATGGCGATGTGCATGAAGCCGTTTCCGAAGCGCTGGAGCTGGTAGCGGTGCCGGTAGAGCTTGCCCGAGCCCCGCACGCCCTCCGGGAACACGATGACCGCCTCCTCGCGCCGCAGCATACGTATGCAGTTGACCGGATCACCGATGACCCCGCCCACCTGGTTCAAGAGGTTCCCCAGGAAGGGCACGGTGGGGAAGAAGCGCTCGATCATGGCCCGCGCCGCCCGGGGCCCGGCGGGGTTGGTGGCCACCGCCACGCCGATCAGGGCCCCGTCGAAGGGTATCTGGCCGCTGTGGTTGGCTATGATGAGCACGCGGCCCTTGGGGGGCACGTTTTCGAGCCCGTGGGCCGTGACGCGGAAGTAGTGGTCGTAGAGCTTCTTGAAGAGCCCGAGCCCCACCTTGGCGCTCTCCCATCTGAAGCCCCAGGGGTCGTATCCGAACGAGCCCACGTCCTTGGGAATTTTGTCGATGATTTCCTCAACGTCCGGCGTGATGAGGAGCTTCTTGAGCAGGGTACGGGTCATAGTGGGCTTCCTCGTGAAAAATGGAAACAACGCGGCGGGTCCGGAAAAAACGCGCTCAAGGCTTCAACCCCCGCCGCCGAAGCGTGGAGGCTGGAAGGCGGAGCGGCGTTCCGCCCGTGGACGCGCCCGATTTTTAAGGAAAGAAAAGCGTCGTGAAATCGACAGCAAAAATTATATCACAAGCATAAAAATGGGGAAACCCAAAATCAGTCGCTCACGGTCTTTTTTACGTCGGGAAGCGTTTCGGGTCTTCCCCGCACCACGTAGCGGCTTTCCCCCTCGCGGGCCGTCACGTTTTCGTAAACGCCGTCGTCGCGCCGGACGAGCTTGGTGAAGCCCTTGTCCCTAAGCTCCGCGTCGCCCTTGGGCCGGTTTATGTTGGGCCGCGCGATTATGCGCCTTACCGGCCCCTCGCACTTGGGGCACTCGGTCAAAGGCGCAGCGCTCATGGGCTGGGGGAAGTCGAAGGTAAGACCAAAGGCGCAGGGCTCCTCCAGGTGCTCGTAGGTATAGATGGCCATGACGGTCCTCCTTGCAATCTGTGGGAATAATAACATTTCTGCGCCCCGGCGCAAGGGGGGCTTGCGGGAACTTTACGGCGGGGTTTTTGTGCGGAGCGTATTGTGATAGGATTTCTCCATGTGGACAAAACGTGGCGGGAGATCGGGGCGCATGGCGGATGGGCAGGAAAACGCGGCGGCCGGCGCGGGGGAGCTTCTCGGGCGGATCGGCCGCCACAGGGCCGTGGAGATACCCGGCCGGCGGCTTCTTCCCCGGGCGGCCGTGGCGCTTGTAATGAAGGGCGAGGGGCCCGACCTGCTTTTCATCAGGCGGGCCGAGCGCGAGGGCGACCCCTGGAGCGGCGACATGGCCTTCCCGGGCGGCCGGCTGGAGCCGGGGGACGCCTCGCCGCTCGCGGCGGCCCTCCGGGAGCTATGGGAGGAGACGGGCATGGAGCCCCAAAGCGTCGCGCCCGCAGGAAGGCTCTCGGACGTGCCCACCCGCACCCACGCCGGCTTTTCCCCCATGATCGTGACGCCTTACGTGCTTCGTCTTACGGCCGAGCCTGCCTGGCGCGAAAACCGCGAGGTGAGGGAGAGGCTCTGGGTGCCCTTCCCCTTTCTCCTCGATCCCGGAAACCGGAGCGTCATGATCTGGCGCTTTCTGGGCCGGGACTGGGCCGTGCCCTGCTACGACTACCAGGGCCGCCGCATCTGGGGGCTCTCCCTGATCGTCATAGACGAGCTTCTGGCGCTGGCTCGCGGCGGCCGTCCGGGGCGCGGGGCGTGGTTTCTGCGGCTTCTTCACAAGGAGTGAGAAGCGCGGCCCCTTTTTACGCGATGAGGAGAACGATCCACCCGAAAAAGAGCACGCCTATCCAGGCCCCGGCCAGGGCGTAGAGGGCCTTTTGCGAGTTTTCGCCGAAGTAGCGCTTGGCCACGGAGCTGACCCAGCCCCAGTTGAGGATGAGGTGCGCCGCAAGGCTCGCCACGAAGATGACGGCCAGGAAGAAATGCAGCTCGCCCCAGGAGTGGCGGTGAACGTGGAGGAAGTACTTTTCGGCGTCGGGCCCGCCGCCCGTGGGAATGAGCTTCATTATGAGGCCCACCGCGAGGGTGGAGGAGAGGGAGACGAACATGAGGGCGTCGGTGACGACCTTCAGGGTGAGCTTGTTCATGGGAGTGCCTCCGCGCGAAAAACGTGCAAAAAAAATCACTTGAAAAGCCTGCGGCGCTTTTTGTCCGCAAGGAGCCGATGCGCGTTTAGCTACCACGGACGGCTCTCATCCGCAACCCTTTAAATTGTAAAATAAATCCCATCGGACGGCTTGCCTTTCAGCAGGAGCCGGCATCAGGAAGGGAAGGAAAGTGTTCCGCGAGGAGGGTCAAAAACCGGGAAAACGAGCGCCGGGCGCGGCCGTCGAAGCGCGGGAGGAGGACGGCGGGGCCGCCCGCCGAGGCGTCTACGCCTGCCGGGCCTGCGGGGCATTC